>BEHN01000022.1 GCA_002898535.1 bacterium HR11 | reverse complement strand
GCGGCGGTCGTCGTGGTCCTCGGGTTTCTCGCGGCGGGGGCCGTCGAGATCGGCGGGACGGGCCGGACGTACACCCGGCCCGGCTGGGCGGGGGGCTCCATGCTGGACCTCAGAGAGCTCAGCGGCCAAGGAGGACTTTGACATGGGGCGGGTCGAAAGATACGATGAAAGCCCGGGATATGCTCCCCAGGGGCTACGGGGCATGGGGCTGGACCTGACTTCTTTCGTCCGGCGTTACTGGATCCGCCTGCCGGACGGGACCTGTCTCTCAAACGTCGCCGACGAACGGGAGGTCCGCCCCTACGTGCAGAATGCCCGGCGTGGCGGGACGACCTTCCAGAAGGGGACTCTTCACGGCATCGTGTACAAAGACGAGGTCATTCAGGTCTATCTGGAGTCGGACCGCTCGGCCGCCGAGCTGGAGAGCTTCCTCAACGGGTTCCTGGCGGGCCTGACGGCCCGACGGCCCGAACCGCCGCCTGCCGACGAGGATGAGGCTGTCGCCCTCGTCGGGGACGACCTCCGGCAAGCCTATACGGTCGTTCCCATCGACGCCCAGGACACGCTGGTCGTCGCCGACGACGGGATGCGGCAGGTCGTGCGGTACATCGAGCGGTCCGTCGTGGCGAACCCGACGGCGCCCGTCCTGATCGTCGGGGAGACGGGTACGGGTAAAGAAGTCCTGGCCAAGCTGATCGCCCGTCGGGCCGGTCGGCGTCTTGTCCCCGTCCTGATTTCGGGCCTCCCGCCGGAGGTCGTCCCGGTTCATCTCTTCGGGGCCCGGGCCGGTTCGTTCACGGGGGCCGTCGACCGGCCGGGCGTGATGGCCGCCGCCGGGGACGGTATCGTGTTTTTGGACGAGATCGGGGACCTGCCGGCCGAGTATCAGAGCGTCCTCCTGCGGGCCGTGGACCGGGGAGAAGTCCAGCGCCTGGGGGAGGACGAACCCGTCCGGGTGCGCTGTCGGTTCATCGCCGCCACGTCGGCCGAGCGTCTCAGCCGGGTCCGGCCGGACCTCCTGTACCGGCTCATGCACTTCTATATCGAGTGCCCGCCCCTGCGGGAGCGGCCGGCCGACGTGGTCGCCATCACGCATTACGTCTTGACCCATCGGCTGGGCCGCACGGCCGACGCAGGTTTCTATGAGTTCCTCCTGGGATGCCGATTTCCCGGTAACGTCCGCCAGCTCATTCACTTCCTGCATGCCGTCGCCGAGACCGTCCCGGCCGAGGCGACCGTCACGGTCTCGAGCCTACGCCACCCCTTCCTCCGCAAGCAGGTGGAGTCGCTGGGATGCGGTTAGGGCTTCAGGTCAAGCTGTCGCCTCGGGTGCAGGCCAGCGCGGCGGTCCGGCCCGCCGTGATACCCCAAGCCGTCCGTCTGACCCTGCGGGCCTTCACGAGCCGGCTCATCGGGCCGGTCACCCACTTCTTCGAGTACGTCGCCCTCTACAGTCCTCTCGGCGTCCGGGTTCGACCCCCGAGCGGCTGGCCGTGCTTCATCGAGGGCGACGTCCCGGACGTCGAGCCGGAGGGCCTCGTGCAGACCTGCCGTCAGCGTCTGGCCGAACTCCCGCCGGGCGATGAGACGCTGTTCGCCCTGGAACTCCTCCCCTTCTTGACGCCGGAGGGTTTCCTTCGGGAAGACGATGCCACGCTGGCCCGCCAGACGGGGATTCCCCTGCCGGAGGTCGCCCGGGCCCGACGCCGCTTGCAAGCGACGTGCGGCGTCGGCTGGCTCCACATGTTCGATTACCTGGCAGACCGGACCGGCTCGCCCGACCTGGCAGGTCTGGCCGGCCGCATCACGGCCGTCCTCCAGACGGTCCCGGACGCCGCGACCCAAGAAGAGAAGGTCCTGGCCGCCCTACTGGACTGGCTGGACCACCGGCCCGACCGTCGAGCCCTCCTGCAGACGGCCCTTCGCCAGCACGGGACCCGACCCGTGGCACCGGTGCCAAGTGCCTCGATAGCCGTCCCCCGATTTATCGTGCCGGACGTCCTCCTCGTCGAAGTCGGGGACACGCTGGAGCCCGTCGTGTACACGCCGGGTCTGCACACGCCGGGCGGTCAAGAGACGGCCACGATCCTCCTGACGGAGGCCGGTTTCCGGGACCCGACGGCGCCGGTCCGGCACTACCAGGTCATGGTCCAGCTCCGAAAGAGACTCCTGACGGAAGCCTGTCGGGCCGCCCTGACGGCCAATGGTCCCTTCCTGCGGGGTCAAACAGGCCTGCGGCGGCTGGCCGCTTTCCGACCGCCCCGGCGGCACCACGCCGTGCTCCACGCCCTCTGCCTCCTCCCCGACCAGACGATCGAGCCCTTGTGGTACCTCCTGGGCTGGGACTACCTCCCGAACCGACGGCGGCTCGTCCCGCTCCCCCTGCGGGAGATTCGGCAGGAGCTTCGCGTGCTCCTTCAGCTGAATCCCTCGATGAGTCTCCAGCAGATCCGGGACTTTCTGCGGGAACAATTTTCGGTGACCGTCTCGGTCGCCACGGTCTCCCGCCTCCGGAAGTCCATCCGGACGGAGTAGGTTCAGGTCCCAGGATAGACGAGGTCCTAAGTATACGGGGATCGTCTCCCGGGACCTCACGGGAATAGAGCTCGAAGTCGTTGCCGCCAGGAGGGCCGCAGGTCTGCCTCCGATGGGGCCGGCGCGGACGTCTCGGGGGTCGGCGTCGGAGGGATGGGCCAGCCGTGGCGCACGTACTGCCAGGCCCGGGCATAGGTCGCCGGCGGGACCCCCGAAACCGGGGCGAGGCGACCCAGGGCCAGCCATACGCAAGTCTCGCTGATACGGTGCCGGACGAGGAAGCCGACGATCTGTTCGTGAACGACGGGAAGCGATGCCCGCTCCTGGGGGTCCTCCCGAAGCGTTCCCTCCAGGATGGGACCCAGCTCCGGGGCCTGGGCCGTCCGGAGCCGCTCGACCGCCGCGTCGACGAGGGCCGTGACCTCCCGACGAACAAACACAGGCCGGCCTGCCGGGTCCATCCGCTGAGGGTACTGGCCCGTGACGCAGAAGGCCATCAGGCCCCCGACGGCGAAGGCGTCCCAGGCCGGCGTATAGGACCCGACTTTCCATTCGGGCGGCGTCAGCTCGTGAAGGCATCCGGCGACGTCGGGTGCCGGGTCGGCGTTCGGCACGTCTCCGGCGGCATCTCCCAAGGGAGCGACGCACCCGGGTCGGGTCAGCCAGACCCGCTCACTCGTCGGGTCGACGACGACCCATCGGGGATGGAGGGCCCGGTACACATAGCGATGCCGGTGGAGGACCATCAGGCTCCGGACGATGGCCCGTACGACGACGACCGTCACGGGGACCGGTAAAAGGACACCCGACCCCAAGCCCTCGACCATTCGGATGCGTCCGCAGATTTCCAAGAGGTTCAGGCCCGTCACGGGTCGGGCGACCGCAGCGAGGTCCGTCCCGTCCGTCTCTACATACAGCAGGGTCGGGAAGCCGGGGACTTCTCGGAGGACCCCCAGGAATTCGGGATTCCAGCGGTCGTCTCGGGACCCGACGGTTCGGACATACGTCAGGCCCGTCCGGGCGTCCCGGACCCGCTCGACACGACCGTGGCCGTGATCTTCAAGGACCGCTTCGACCTGCCATTCAAACATCGTCGCCCCCCAGGACGTTCAGGTAACGGCCGTCCAGCAGGCGACGGCCCGTCAGAAAGAGGGCGCTCTCCCACCGGGATACGTAGCCGCCGGCCGCGATGCAGACCCGGAGGACCTCACCCGGCCGGCGCCGGGCCTCGATGGCTAACCGCACGTCGTCGGAGACCGTCACCGTCGAAAGCACGGGCACTCGAGTGAGGCCCCCACCCCGGGCCAAGCCCCGGCCGGCGCAACGGGAGCATCCCCGTCCGACCCAGACCCGACCGACACCGGCCTCCCGGATGCGGACCTGCAGGGCCGGATGCACGACCTCTTCGGGAGACGCCCACTCGCCGCAGTGGGGACAGGGCCGCCGGACCAGCTCCTGCGTGGCGACGACCCGCAGGACGCGAGCGACCCAGGCCCGGTCCAGGTCCATCCGCTCCAGACGGTCCACGACCTGCAGGGCCGTATGGGCGTGGACGGTCGTCAGGACGAGGTGGCCCGTCGAGGCCGCTTCCAGGGCGGCCCGGGCCGTCTCGGCGTCCCGGACCTCGCCGACGAGGATGACGTCCGGGTCCTGTCGCAGAAAGGCCCGGACGGCGCACGCAAAGGACATGTGCTCGGAGACCTGACACTGGACGATGCCGGGATGGACGTACTCGATGGGGTCCTCGACGGTCAGGACCTTAAAATGAGCCGGGAGCCGCTGGACGAGCTTGTGAAACGTCGTGGACTTGCCGCTCCCCGTCGGACCGGCGACGACGACCATCCCCCAGGGCTCCCGGAGGGCCGCCTCGAGGGCTTCCCAGGCCGGACCCATCAGGCCCAGCTCCGCCCACGTGTACCGGAGCATGTCCTGCTGAAGGATGCGGATGACGGCGCTCTCCCCGCCCGCTTCGGGTCCCGCCGGAATGATGCTCACCCGCAGGTGGACCGGCGTCCCCTCGAGGTCCGCCGTGAAGCTCCCGTCCCGGGGCGCCAGGGCCACGCCGGCCGTCATGCGGCACAGGTGCTTGAGGGCCTGACCGATGGACTGCCAAAGGGGCTCCCGGACCCGCAGGACGTCCTGCAGGAGGCCGTCGACCCGAAATCGGATGCGAGTCCCCCAGCCGTCCTCCATCGGATAGGGCTCGACGTGAATGTCGGACGCGCCCTGCCGGTAGGCCTCCAGAATCAGGACCCGGACGGATTCGGCCCCGGAGCGAACCGTCGGCTGAATCGCCTGGGGGTCAATCGGAACGGCTCGGGTCTCCCAAGACGAGACGCCGTCCGTCGGGGGGGACGACGGTCGGTCGGCCGGCAGGGCGATCCGCCGGGGCAGGCCCTCCGTGTACAGGCACGTCAGGAGGGCTTCCCGTTCCTGGCGGGGGTCCAGGGCCGTCATCTGCACCGTCAGCTCCGCGACCTGCAGGGCGCAGGCCTCCAGCAGGTCGGCCAGGTCCCCCTCGGCCGGCAGACCCGCCAGCGTCAGGCGAATTCGACCGCTTCCCTGGAGGACCGCCTCGACGGGGACGATCCCCGTCGACCGGGCCCGTTCGAGGGGCCAGAGACGGCGGACCGATACCGGCAGGGGCGCCGCCGGCCGGTCGGCCTCGAGGGGAAGCCTCAGCAGGCGGGCCACATCGACCGGGCCGAATACCCGGGTCAAGGCGACCCGCTCGACTTCATACGGACAGACCGGACCCGCCGTCGGGGAGAGAAGCTCGGCCTGACGGAGGGCGACGGCCTGCCAGCCGGCGTCCGGGAGGGCCTCGCCGACGATGGACGGATACATGTAGGCGCTGGCCGGTCCCGGCGGCCGGCCCGTGCGGAGCCCTCGGGTCGCCAGCAGGCACCCCAGGCACAGGGGGATCCCCTCGACGACGAGCGGCGTCCCGTGCCCGCAGATCCAGCATTCGACCGACGACGCCGGCCTCCACTCGGCCATGCATTCGTAAACGAGAAAGGCGACCTGCACGGCCCACCTCATCATCCGAGACGGCCATAAGCCCGAAAGAGGGGCACGTAGCCGCCGAGCACGATGGCCGCCACCAGGAGGCCGACGGCGACCAGGACGGCGTCCGCCAGGACGTCCTGCAGGGCCTCGGCGGACGCCGCCGCCTGGCGCATGTGGGCCTCCCCGAGCTCGTCCAGGACACCCGCCACGCCGCCCGTCCGCAAGGCCGTCCGGACGGCCAGGGCGTCCATCGCCGGAAAGCCCGCCTCTTGAAGAACCCCTCGGAGGTCCATCGCCATCGGGGCCTCCTGGAGATAGTCGGCGAGACGCTGACAGGCCCGGCGGACACGGGCCGTCCGGCAGGCCCGGGCGGCCAGGGCCCAGGCCCGGCCCGACCCCACGCCGGCCTGCTCGCCGGCGGCGGCCGTCAGGAAAGCCTGCCCCCAGTCCATCTCGAAGACGACCCGCCGCAAGCCCGGCACGCGGCCGACCCAGGCGTCGGCCCATCTCTGAAGCCTTGCGGGAGCCCGCCCGGCGGCCCACCAGGCCAGGACCGTCATCCCGACGATCCCCGGCAAGCCCCACTGACCCAGGCGAAGGACGCCGACACACCATGCCGGCACCGTCCCGCCGACCTCGTGGACGACCGCCACGACCGCCGGCAGAAAGTGCTCGGCCAAGACCCAGACCGTCACGCTGGCCAGGACCAGGGTCAGGACCTGCCGTCCCAGGGCGGCCCGGACGCTCCGCCGGACCGACCGCTTCAGCTCCATTCGCCGGACCAGGGACGGGATCAGCCGGTCGAATTGACCGGTGGCCTCGGCGGCTCGAACGCTCACGACTTCATCGGGCTCAAACCCCGCGTCCCGGAGGACCTCCCAGAGGGCCGCGCCCTCCATCATCGCCGTGGCCATCCGACGCATCGTCTCGCCCAGTCGACCCGGCGGCGCCAGACTCTGGAATACGTCGGGGACCGAGACGCCAAATCGGAGGGCCTGGTCCAAGAGGCGGACCAGCGTCCACCGCTGATCTAAAGGGAGAGCGCGAGACCGACGGGACCGACCGGTGTCGCCCGTCGGCCGGAAGGCCCGGCGGTGGGGTCTGAGGGAGGACCCCGGTTCCCGCCGATTCGAGCCGGATAGGGTTGGGCGGTCAGGAACAACGCGGTCGCGTGCCATATCCCGCATGTCTCCGGGAGCGGCGCCCTCGTCCCTCTCGTTCAGGGCCGTCCCTGAGAGTCCATGCGGCTTGATGAAAAGGGGATTGGGGATTCGGAAAGGGGGCCATAGCGGGAGGCCCCGATGGGAGTCCGCCGGGCCTCACTTTCCCACCAGTTGAAGGATCTGGCGGACGGAGAGGACGCGCGGCGGGCTCGGCTGACGGAGAAGCTCCTCAGAGAGGTGGGTCCGGCGGGCCTCCTCGGCGGCGGCGGGGTCGGAGAAAACGCCGTACCCGATGACGTAACACGGCTGGCCCCGAAAGGACTTCGGCAGGACGTACATCTGCCCGGGATTCCGGACCTGCCGGAGGGCCTGCAAGACGGTCTCGGCCCGACAGGCCAGCTCGACCTGAACGGTCCAGGCCTGCGGGTCCTGCCGGCGGAGCCATTCGGACGACCGGCGGGCCGCCGTCGGGAGTTCCCCTTGTTCAATCAGGCGAGCGACTTCCGGACCCGGGCCGGGGACGGACGGCGCCTGGGTCTCGACCGTCACGGGCCCGGACGGTGCGGGCGCAGGCGGGGACGTCGGTGACGGTGCCGGGGCTGGCGCCTCGGCCGGCGGCGAGGACGGGGGGGCTGTCGGAGACGGCTTCGTCGCCTCTTGAGAGGTCGGAGCGACCGGGGACGGTGCCGGCGGCATCGGCGGGGGCGACGGCCGCGCCGTCGGGACCTCCGTAAAGGCGGGTTGAGGCGAACGACCCTGGCGCCAGACCCAAAGGGCCAGGCCCGACAGGCCGACGGCCAGGACGGCCAGAAAGACGGCGATGGCCAGCCGTCGAAGCCGGACGGCGGCGACGGCCCGCCGGCGGTAACGACGCTGGGGCACGGTGACGACGCCGGTGAAAGGCGGCGTCGGAGACGGCGGCGCCTCCGACGGCCGGACTGGCTCGGGCGCGGGAGGGGGAACCTCCGCCGGCTCGGGCGAAGCCACGCGCAGGGTCTCGGCCGGGGCCGGGATCGCCTCCGTCTGGGGTTCCGGTTGGGCCGGGACTGTCTCGGGGACCGAGACCGGACGGGGCGTGAGGGTCACCTCGGCAAGGCCCAGGACGCCGAGGCCGACGACGACCTTGGCGATAAAGAAAGCCTCCCGGCCCGTCTGAGCGGCGATCTCCTCGACCGTCGACCGACCGTCCAGCCACGTGAAGACTTCCTCGATTTCCGCGGGCAGGGTCATCTCCGGCTGGACCCGATAGAAGGTCTCCAGCAGGCTGGCCCGGGCTTCGTGGTCCTCGGGCAGGTACCGCCGGACCCAGGCGACCGGCGCATGGCGGGCCGTATACTCCAAGACGAGGGCCGGCAGGGGAATGTGGAGGTTCACGACCTGCTTCGGCAGGGGCCCCTCCATGAAGTGGTACGCGCCTTCGGTCCACTGAAAGAGGCTGTCGACGACGGCCGCCACCTGGAGGTGGGCGCCCTGGACGAGCTCCTTCGGGGACAGGTACCCCAGTTGGACGAGGACTTTCCCGAGGGATACGTCCGGCTGGAGGCGCTTCATCGCATCATCCAACTGCTCCGGCGTCAGGAGCCCGTGGCGGACGAGGACCTCGCCGAGACGGTCCGACTGGGCATTCGACGAGGCGTAAGCGACCTGACCGTCCTGGACGTAGAGAGTTTTCAAGAAGACGCCCTTCTCGACCCGAAGGGCACCCGTCCGGCCGGACCGGTAGAGGGCGGCCAGGACGTCGGCGATGTAGGAAGTGTCTAACGTACCGTGATCAGGGGGCGGTGTGAACTTCACCGGCACCTCCGACGTGTTCCAAACGGGCCTTTCGGAAGGCGGCGGCCTGGGCGATGTCCCAGGGGACCTGGGGGTAGGCCCGGACCTGGGTGTAGTACTGACGGGCCTTGTCCCGAGCCGATGCCTCGTAGAGCATCCCCAGATAGAGGGCGGCCTTCGCCTGAGCCCAGCTCATGCCGGGACCGCCGGCCAGGCTCACGGCGGCCTGGAAGTGCTGAAGGGCCGCCGTCGTATCGCCCCGGGCCAGACTGCACTCGCCCAGGCCCAGACGGGCGACGGGGTCGTCGGCCGTCGACCGCCACCGCTCAAAGTAGGCACAGCCCTCGGCGATCGAGCGCTCCGCCAGCCGGACCCGGCCCTGTACGTAGCGAGGGTAAACCTGCCAGTAAGGCACCGTATAGTCCTCCCGCAAGGCCGCCGAGGCCCGGGCCCGGGCGTCCACGACGGGGGGCAGTTGCAAGACCCGACTGTAAGCGTCTCGGGCCTGATCGAACCGGCCCCAGTCCCGGTAAAGATTCCCCAATGCCAGGTAGGTCCACGGGATGACCCACGGGGGGTCCCGGTCGTTCATCGCCAGGACATCCCGAAAGTACTGCTCGGCATCGTGAAAACGGAACAGCTTATAGGCGGCGTAACCCATCCGGTACCGGGCCTGAAAGGCGACCCAACGATTATAGCGCGGGTCGGCCCCGGACCGAGCCCGCTCCCAGATGGCCTGATAGACCTGAAAGGCCCGCTCGTAATCGACGGCGACCCGTTCGTAGAAGAGGCCCTCCCAGAAGTGGAAGAACGGGTTTTCCGGATAGTCGGTTCGAATCTGCCGGAGCTGGTCCAGGGCCTCCAGCCAGCGGCCCTCGTACTGGAGGAAACCGGTCGCGACGACGCGCATCTCGCCTTGCAGGGGACCGGGACGGGAGAGGGCCTGCTCGAGGAGGCCCCACGCCCGGGCCCGGTCGCCGCCCGGGATCGCCAGGAGCCACCGCAGGACATGAAAGACCCACGAAGAACGGTCCAGGACGTAAAGATACACGCCCATGTAGTACTGGACCTCCGGCCGCCGGGGGTCCAGTTCGTAGGCCCGGTCCAGCCAGGCCTTGCCCCGACGGAGGGGTTCGACGACGCTCCACCAGCGCTCCAGGAAGCCGTACCACTGCGCCCGGAGCAGGTAAGCGGCCGCATAGGCAAAGGCCTCCTCCGGGTCGTGGACCCGGTCGGGCCGCCGCTTCCGGGCCTGGCGGATGACCCGGTCGGTCGCCGTCTGGAAGGCTTCCTCGACGTCGCGGCGGACGTCCTCATGAATCCAGCGATTCAGGAGTTGCCACTGCAGGAGGTCGCTCCAGTAGGCCTGCAAGATGGGACAGTCCGGTGACCGGTCGGCCAGCTCCCGCATGGCCGCCAGGGCTCCGTCCAGAAAGCCCTCGTACGCCTGCCGATAGACGGCGGCGACCGAGGCCCGAAGCTCCGGCGTCATACAGGCCATCGCATGGGCCACGCTACCCGACAGGCCGAACGCGAGGCCGATCGACCCGACCCATCGCACCGGCCGCCACACGGTCGTACCTCCGGCCCCCCTGCCGTCTCATGACCAAGAAGTGACGGGGAACGAGACTCAGGCCACCCGTTGGACCCCGTCCCCGTCATGACTCCAAGCTATCTCATAAAAGGTGCCTGGAAGTGCTCGCATCCATCCGACCATAGACCCCAGACCATAGACCGGCTTGGGCCCCGGGGGGCCATGGTCTATGGTCCATGGTCCATGGTCCGTGGTCTGCGGTCTGATGTCGAGGTTCCGATCCCGGTCCCGCCGGATTGATGAGACGGGTTCTCGCCATTTTGCTGGCCCCTCCGTCTTCCCGGGTCGATGGGGAAAGCCGGTCTGACGCTATTTTCCCGAGCTCCACGGCTCTGCCCGGACTCCCCGCCGGACTTTACTCGACGGTGACGGACTTGGCCAGATTCCGGGGCTGGTCGACGTCACAGCCCCGCCGGACGGCGACATGATAGGCCAGGAGTTGCATCGGGACGGCCATGACGACGGGGTCCAAGTAGGTCGACAGGTGGGGCATCTGGATCACGAAGTCGGCCAGGCTTCGCAAGGCCGGGTCGTCGTCGTGGGCGACGGCGATGAGACGGCCGTCCCGGGCCTTGACCTCCGACATGTTGCTGAGCATCTTCTCGAACGTGCCGTCCCGCGGGGCCAGGGCGACGACGGGCATGTTCCCGTCGATGAGGGCGATGGGGCCGTGCTTCATCTCGCCCGCCGGGTAGCCCTCGGCGTGGATGTAGGAAATTTCCTTCAACTTCAGGGCACCCTCCAGGGCGATGGGATAGTGGATGCCCCGACCCAGGTACAGGAAGTTCGTACAGTGGGCGACTTCCCGGGCGACCTGGGCGATGGCCTCCTCCTGCTGGAGGGCTTCCTCCAGGGTCCGGGGAAGCGCATGGAGCGGCGCCAGATGGGCGGCGACCTGCGAGGGGTCCATCCGGCCCTGGACCTGCGCCAGGTACAGGGCCAACAAGTAGAGGGCGACCAGCTGGGTCGTGAACGTCTTCGTCGAGGCCACGCCGATCTCGGGTCCCGCATGCGTGTACAGGACGGCATCGACCTCCCGGGACATCAGGCTCCCGACGACGTTGCAGATGCCGACCGTCAGGAGGCCCCGCGCCTTGACGTGCTGGAGGGCCGCCAGCGTGTCGGCCGTCTCGCCGGACTGAGACACAAACACGGCCAGCGTATCCGCCGAGACGACGGGGTCCCGATATCGAAACTCCGAGGCATAGTCCGTCTCCACCGGCAGACGCGCCAGGCCCTCGATCATGTGCCGGCCCACCAGACAGGCATGATAGGACGTCCCGCAGGCGATCAGGAGGACCCGCCGGACGGCCCGAAGACGTTCGGCGACTGCCTCCATCCCATCCAACTCGACCCGACCCTGCTCCAGCGAAAACCGACCCAGCAGGGTGTCCCGGACGGCCCGGGGCTGTTCGTGAATCTCCTTGAGCATGAAGTGTCGGTAGCCGCCCTTCTGGGCCATCACGGGGTCCCAGGGGACCGACCGTACGGGCTTGGCGACGGGCTCGCCGGAAAACCGCAAGACCCGGACGCCGTCCCGCCGGACGACGGCGACTTCCTCGTTGTCAAGGAAAATGAAATCCCGCGTGTACTCCAGGACGGCCGGGATGTCCGACGCTAAAAAAGCCTCGCCCGGCCCGAGGCCCACGACGAGGGGCGCCCCGTTCCGGACCCCGACCAGCACCTCGGGCTCGTCCGCATGAAGCGTCACGAAGGCATACGCCCCCTGCAGGCGCCGGACCGTCGCCAGGACGGCCTCCGCCAGGTCGCCCCGATAGGCTTCCTCCAGGAGATGGGCGATGACCTCCGTGTCCGTCTCGGTCCCGAACCGATGGCCCCGCTCGGTCAACTGCCGCTTCAGGCTCAGGTAGTTCTCGATGATCCCGTTGTGGACGACGACCAGCCGACCCCGACAGTCCCGATGCGGATGGGCGTTCTCCTCCGAGGGCTTCCCGTGCGTGGCCCATCGAGTGTGGCCGACGCCGTAGTCCCCGGCGACGGGATGCTCGTGAAGGATGGCCTCCAACTGGCGGACCTTGCCCGCACAGCGGCGGACCTCCAGACGGCCGTCCCGGACGACGGCGATGCCCGCCGAGTCGTACCCCCGATACTCCAGCCGCTTCAGGCCCTCCATCAGGACCGTCACGACGTCCCGGGGACCGACATACCCGATGATGCCACACATGGACGACCTCCGGCCCTAAAAAATCAGTAAACCGTTCTATTAATCTGAACTTTGGGCATTGGGTGTTCAGTATCGGGCCGATGAACTGACTCAGGACCCAAGACCTGATACAGGCTTGTCCCGCCGATCAGCCCTTTGACTATAGACCACGCCCCTCGAACCCGTCAATGAATGGCGGCGTCCCTCTGGTCCGCCACCGGTCGTCATGCCGGCGTCATGCCCCGGCCGAGTATGCATGGACCGGGCGGCCGCGATATATTCGATGCAGATACGGACCCGCCCGACTGATTCCCGAAAGGCTACGATGCTTCGCCTCGTGAACGTCTCGAAACGATACGGGGACGTCTGGGCGCTCCACCCGACGTCCCTGGACATCCCGCCGGCTCGAACGACGGTCCTCATCGGCCCCAGCGGATGCGGCAAGTCCACGGTCCTCAAGCTCATCGTCGGCCTGGTCGAGCCGACGACCGGCTACGTCGAGCTGGACGGACGACGCCTCGGACCCGACAACGTCCTTCAGCTTCGCCGGCGGATGGGCTACGTGATCCAGGAGGGCGGCCTCTTTCCCCACCTCACGGCCGAGCAGAATATCCTGCTGATGCCCCGTCATCTGCGCATGCCCGACGAGGCGGTTCGGCCTCGCCTGGAGGCGCTGTGCGACCTGACCCGTTTTCCCCGGGACGCCCTGCGGCGATACCCGGTCGAGCTCTCGGGGGGCCAGCGCCAGCGGGTGGCCCTCATGCGGGCGCTCATCCTGGACCCCGACGTCCTCCTCTTGGACGAGCCCCTGGGCGCCCTGGACCCGATGGTGCGGTCCTCCCTCCAGGAAGACCTGAAGGACATCTTCACGCGATTGAGAAAGACCGTCGTCCTGGTGACCCACGACATGGCCGAGGCGGCGTTCCTGGCCGACGAGATCGTCCTCATGAACGAGGGCCGGGTCGTCCAACGGGGGACGGTGGCGGACCTCCTCGAGCGTCCGGCGTCGCCCTTCGTGACCCAATTCATCACGGCCCAACGGCGGTCGGGCTTTATCCCCGTCGGCGGAGGGGATGCACGATGAAGCGATACCGAATCCTCGGGCTGGTCGTCATCGGGCTTTTGGCCGGGCCGACCCTGGGAGACGGGTCTCCGAAGCCCGTCGTCATCGGGTCCAAGAAGTTCACCGAGTCCTACGTCCTGGGCGAGATCGCCCGCATGCAACTCGAGCGGGCCGGCGTGCCGGCCGTCCATCGGCCGGGCATGGGGGGCACGATCATCCTGTGGGAGGCCCTGCGGGCCGGGGCCATCGACGTGTACCCCGACTACACGGGCACGATTCGGGAGGAGATCCTCCGGGTCCCGACAGCGACGACGCTCGCCCAGCTCCGGGCGGCCCTGGCCCGATTCGGCGTCGGCATGACCGACGACCTGGGTTTTAACAACACTTACGCCCTCGTCATGCGGCGGGACCGGGCCCGGGCGCTGGGCGTCCGCCGGATCAGCGACCTGCGGCGCCATCCGGACCTGCGGTTTGGCCTGACCCACGAGTTCCTCCGCCGGCAGGACGGCTGGGAGCCCCTGCGGCGGGCTTACGGACTTGCGGCCGGGGACGTGCGGGGCATCGACCACACCTTAGGCTACGTGGCCCTGCAGGCTGGGGCCATCGACGTCAAGGACGCCTACTCCACGGACGCTAAGATCGCCGCCTACGACCTCGCCGTCCTGGAAGACGACCGGCACTTCTTTCCCGCCTACCGGGCCGTGTTCCTCTATCGGCTCGACCTGGACCCCCGGGCCCTCGCGGCCCTGCGCCGTCTGGAGGGGACCCTCGACGAGGCCCGCATGATGCGGCTCAACGCCGAAGCCGAGCGGACCAAGGACTACACCCGGGCGGCGGCCCTCTACTTCGGTGTCGAGGTCCGGGGCGAGACCCTTACCCGGAAGGTCGCCCGCTGGACGCTCCGGCACCTGCTCCTGGTCGGGGTGTCGCTCTTGCTGGCCGTCGGCATCGGCGTGCCCCTGGGGATTTGGGCCAGCCGGCCGGGGATCGTCAGCCAGGTCATCCTGGGCGTCACGGGCATGATCTACACGATCCCATCGCTGGCCCTGCTGGCCTTGCTGGTGCCCGTGCCCTTCCTGGGGATTCGACCGGCGACGGCCGTCGTGGCCCTGTTCCTCTACAGCCTCTTGCCGATCGTGCGGAACACGGCCACGGGCCTGCAGAACATCCCGTCGCCGTTGCGGGACGCGGCGGCGGCCCTCGGCCTGGAGCCGGCGGCCCAGCTCCGGAAAGTCTTCCTTCCGATGGCCGCCCCGACGATCCTGGCCGGCATCCAGACGAGCGCCGTCATCAACGTGGGGACGGCTACCCTGGCGGCCCTCATCGGGGCCGGGGGCCTCGGCGAGCCCATCATCAGCGGCTTGAACCTGAACGACCACGCGACCATCCTGCAGGGCGCCGTCCCGGCGGCCCTGCTGGCGCTGGCCGTGCAGGGACTCTTTGAGGGCCTGGCCCGCCTGGTCATTCCCCGAGGCCTGCGTCAGGAGGCGACCCCTCGGACCTAAGGGCTGACTAGCAGAGTCGTTCGGTTCGTGAGAATGGCGTCGGGACGGCCTTTCCCAACGCCCGGGAAGCACGATTTTTCAAGCATCCGGCAGATGGGCAGGTCGGCAGATAGGCAGATAGAAGCCGGGTGGGCAAGGATCGGCCCCAGGGCTTTTGGGACCATCTGCCCATCTGCCGAACTGCCCTTTGCTTGAAAAACCGTCCTTCCCGAAGGGTCGAAAAAGCCGAATCCATGCGGGTTCTCACCAACCGAACGGCCCTGTTATCCCTCCCCTTCGGGTCGGGCCGACGGGTCTGCCGATGCCGCCGCCGGCGCCGGTCGGAGGAGCGAAAAGACGACCGACACCGTCAAGACGGCCGCTACGACGCCCAGGGAAAGGACCACGGGAATCTTCACAACGTTCGATATCAACATCTTGACCCCGACGAAGACCAGGATGGCCGAAAGACCGTAGTGCAGGTAGCGAAACAAGGGCATGACCCCCGCCAGGGCAAAGTACAAGGCCCGCAGGCCCAGGATGGCAAACACGTTGGACGAGTACACGATGAAGGGGTCCAGCGTGATAGCGAAGATGGCCGGAATCGAATCGACGGCAAAGACGAGGTCCGTCGTCTCGACGACGACCAGGACGACCAGCAGGGGCGTCGCCACCCACCGGCCGGCCTGCTTCACGAAGAAACGCCCCTCGACGTATGTGGCCGAGACGGGCAGGAAGCGCCGCAAGAGCCGCAGGACGGGATTCCGCTCGGGATGGACCTCCTTGTCCTTCTGAAACGCCATCCGGACGCCGGAGACGATCAGCACGGCCCCGAATATGTACACGACCCAATGAAAACGGTGGATGAGGGCGATGCCTCCCAGGATGAAGGCGGCCCGCATGACGAGCGCCCCTAAGATGCCCCAGAAAAGGACCCGATGCTGGTACTGGGCCGGGACCTGAAAGTACTGAAAGAGGAGCAAAAACACGAAGATGTTGTCCACGCTCAGGGACTTCTCGATGAGATAGCCCGTCAGAAACTCCAAGGCCGCCTGGGGTCCCCGCCAGACGTAAACCCCGACGTTGAAGGTCAGGGCCAGGGCGATCCAGACGGCGCTCCATACCAGGGCCTCCCGCAAGCCCACGACGTGGGCCCGCCGATGAAAAACGCCCAGGTCCAGCGCCAACATCAGGAGGATGAAGGCGCCAAAGGCCACCCAGACGAGGACCGACGTATGCATCCCCTTTTCCCGCACCCGACGCCCGGGACCTGGGACCCGACACCCCAGTCATTTCCCGGGCAATTAGGACCCCCAAGTCCCCGGCCTCCCGGGGCCCCTGCCCCGGGCCTGACTTTCCAATAGCCGGACCGACCCTACCGCCCTACTTCCCGACGGCGACCAGATGGGCCCGGCGGTTCTGTTGCCAGCAGTCCTCCCGCTCCTGGACGGTCGGCTTCTGGGAGCAACCGAGGGCAAAGGGGCGCTCCTTGCCGTAACTGATCGTTTGAATCCGAGACGCCTCGACGCCCCGGCCGACCAGAAAGTCCCGGAGGGTATTCGCCCGCCGCCAGCCCAGGCTCATGTTGTACTCGCTGGTCCCCCGTTCGTCGCAGTGGCCCTCGATGAGGATGCGCCACGTCGAGTTCTGCTTCAAAAGCTCGGCCAGCTTTTCGGCCCGCGGAAGCTGGTCGGGCCGGATGTCGTACTTATCAAAATCAAAGAATATATCATAAAGCTGGAGCTGGCGGCTGATCTCCGTGATGTCCTCGACCCGGCCGGCCTCCTCCAGGGTCGTCGGCGGCTGAGGCGGCCGCTCCTCCTTCAGGGGCGCCGGGGGCGGCGCCGCCGGCGCCGGCGGCGGTACCTTCGCCTTCTTGGGACACCCCACGGCCAGCACGGCCACGACCAAGATCCACGGGCCAATCCATGCGTTCCGGGTCGTCATCGTCCACCTCCCAGGCAGTCTTGGATATCCGGTGTTGGGTCTTGGGTGTTGCGTCCCGAGTCTGACCAAACGCCCAATACCCAAGACCGAACACCCGGCCTCACTACTCGAAGGGCCGCCAGGACGGCGTCTTGTTTTCCCCGACGTGGGTCAGCTGGCGGACGTCTCGGCCCCACCGGTCCATCGTATAGACCTGGAATCGGCCGGTGCGGTTCGATGCGAACACGAGGTGAATCCCGTCGGGTCCCCAGGCCGGGGACTCGTTACTGCCCTGATTTTCCGTGAGGCGGATGACCTCGTTGGTCGTCAGGTCCAGGACATAGATGTCGAAGATCAGGCCCTGCCGGGAGACGAAGGCCAGGCGGGCCCCGTCGGGCGACCACGCCGGGCGGTCGTTGTATTCCCCGAAGAAGGTCAACTGGCGGACGTTGCCGCCGTCGGCGTCCATCACGTAAATCTGCGGACGCCCCGACCGGTCCGACGTAAAGGCGATCTGGTTGCCCGAGGGCGACCAGGTCGGCGAACTCTCGATGGCCTTCGAGAACGTCAGCCGCCGGAGGCCCGTGCCGTCGGCGTTGATGACGTAAATCTCGGCGTTGCCGTCCATGGCGCCGACGAAGACGATGCGTTGGCCGTCGGGGGACCACTGCGGCGTCGAGGTCAGGCCGCCCCGGTCGACCAGGGTCCGGAGCTGGCCGGTGATGAGGTCGAAGAGGACGAGGGCCGAGACGCCCTGCCGGAGAGACGTAAAGACCAGCTGATGGTGACGGGGCCGCAGGTCCGGAAAGAGGTCCACGTAATCGTTGCGGGTGATGCGGGTCTGATTCTCGCCGTCGTAGTCCATCACGTAAATCTCGGGGTTGCCGTCCCGGGTCGAGGAGAAGGCGATCTTGGAGGTGAAGATGCGGTCCCGGATCCCGAAGAGGGCGGCCAGGATTTCGTCGGCGAAGTGATGGGCCATCTGACGGACGAGTTTGGGATTCCACGTGTACCGGCGTCCGAGGCGGAGCTCGTTCGTCGCCACGTCCCACAGACGGGCCTCGGCCCATATCTGTTGCTGGTCCCGACCGACCTTCAGGAGGACCAAGAACTGGACCTGCTGAGCCTTCCAGGGCCCGACGTCCGGAGCCTCGCCCCGATAAGGCGGCAGGCCGTCGTAAACGGCCTCCGGCAGGAGCGTGAAGAGGCGGCTGAACGTGAGGTCATCGACGAGGGTCTTCCGCAGAGTCGCGGCCCACTCGATGAGCTCGGCATCGGACTGGGCCGTCCAGGCGCGAGGCACGGCGACCCGGATGGGCTGGAAGCCCTCGGCGGCGATGACGTCGGAGACGACGGCCTGACCCCAGGCCGCGGCCCGAAGCCCGAACAGAAAGAGGCCCCAGCAGGCGACGAATCGAAGCCCTGTCCGAAGCCCGACGGGTCGCCCCCTCTTCCATTTCACCGACCCCATTCCGAACCCCCTTCATCCCATATCCCGCATCCCGAACCCCTCATCTCGCATCCCTTACGGCTTATATCGGAACACGATGTCAAAGGAGAGGGTCTCCCCCGCATAAGCCGGCGGCAGGGCGGGAAAGGGTGCCGCCAGACGTACGGCCCGCTCGATGGACATATCATACTGGGGGTCCCCGCTGGATTCCAAAACCTTGAACTCGATGACCTGACCGGCCCGGTTGAGGGTAAAAAAGACGCGGGCCTGGTAGAGGGCCGACTCGCCCCGGGGCGGGACCAGGGGCCGCCAGTTGGTGCGAATTCGCCACTTCACGGCCTGGATGTAGTCCTGATACGGGAAGACGATGCCGCTCAGGCCCTCCTCGCCGCCTGACCCGGTACCGCTTCCGATCCCCATCTGGACGGCCGTCCCCCCGGGACTCCCGGAAGGCGTCGGCGACGGAACGGGCGGCGGGACGGGTTGGTCTGTCTTCCGAGCCCGGACGTTGGGAGCGACCGTCGGACGTTCCGGCGAGGACTTCCGGGCCGACGGCTTTTCGGGGAGCTCCGGCATGTCGTCCGGCCGGGGCGGCGGGGCCGGTGGGGTTTCCTCGTACTTCCGGATCACACGGGGCACGACGGGCGGCGGCGACGCCGGGGGCCCGACCGACTCGAGCAGGTCGACCCGGATCGAAGCCCCGCCGCCGCCCAGGCGGGCGACCGTCCCCGGCGAGAACGCCGGGCCGCCCCACCGGACAAAGGCCATCAGGACGGCGGCGTGAAGCAAAACCGAGACGACCCACCCGATGCGGCTTCCGAAGCGGTCCAGACTCATGGCTTTCTCTCAGGCGTCCACGGTCGCGTCAGCAAGCCGACCCGCGTGATGCCGTACCGCCGCAAGGCGTCCAGGAGCTGGATGACCCGCTCGTACGGGACGGCCGCATCGGCCCGCACGTAGACGGACCGGTCCTTCCACGTCGGGGCTCCCTGCCGGATGAAGTCCTCCAGCTGTTCGGCCGCCACGGGAAAGCGGTCAAAGTAGTACAGGCCCTCCCGCGTGATCGACACGACCATCCGCTCTTCCTGAGTCAGGCTCGCCGAGCGGGCCCGGGGGAGCTGGACGTCGATGGTCCGCTGAAGCAGGGGCGCCGTCAGCATGAAGATGATGAGCAGGACCAGGACGACGTCCACCAGGGGGATGACATTGATGTCCGCCAAGACGTCGTCTTCGTCCCGAGGCGGCCGAATCTGCGGCATTCGTCCTCCGACGGGAAATCGGTGTTGGGTCCCAAGAGACTACAGACCATAGACCACAGACCTTATGAGACAGGTCTGTGGTCTATAGTCCGTGGTCTGTGGCCTGTCTCAACACCCAACAGCGAATATTACCCCGGTGACCGGAGGGGCCGCTCGGCGACGCGGGCCTCGGCCGCCTTGGACGGCGGCGGGGCCGTCTCGGCCAACCGTTGCTGAAAGACCCACTGGTCCAGGACGTAGGACCCGAAGTCCCGGAGCTCTGTCCGGTATCGGCGGTTTTTCTGAACAAAGACGTTATACCCGATGAGGGCCGGGATGGCCGCCGCCAGACCCATCGCCGTGGCGACCAGGGCCTCGGCGATCCCCGGGGCGACGACCGACAGGTCGGCCGTGCGGTAGCGGCCGATGGATTCAAAGGCCGCGATGATGCCCAGGACGGTCCCGAAGAGGCCGACGAAGGGGGCCACGCCGGCCGTCGTCGCCAGGAAGCCCAACTGTCGCTCCAGGTCCTCCAGGACCTCGTTGGCCGTGCGCTCGACGGCCGGTTCCAACTCTCGTCGCCAGTCGACGGGCCGGTCCGAAAAGGCCTGGGCCCAGGCCCGCCGCTGTTGAAACAGTTGGACGAAGACCCGGGCGTACCCGCTGGCCTTGGCGTGGTAGGCCTCCCGATAGAGGACCTCCGGGTCATTCGTCCGATGGAACAGCCGGACGAACCGGTCGTCCAGCCGGTTCAGACGCCACCACACGAAGGCCTTCCCGATGATGATGGCCCAGGAGACCAGCGAGAAGACGAGGAGGATCAGGAGGACGCCCTTCGAGACCCAGGACGCCCGCATGAGGATGGCCCACAGGTCGACTCCGGCCCCCGGCGGAGGCTGGGCCGCCTGGAGCGTCATCAGGATGGTCCAGACCATCATGAGGAAGTCTCCGCCGTAGGGGTCAGGCGACCCAGGAGCCGCTGGGCCTCGGCCGTCAGGGGCGACCCGCCGTACTTCTGGACCAACTGTTCGAGCGTCTGACGGGCGGCCTCCCGTTGACCCTGCGCCAGGAGCCAGCGAGCGCGCAGGTACAGGATGTAATCGTCATGGACGGCCCGGGGCTTCCTCTGCTCCAGCCGCCGGAGCTCCTCTAAGGCCTCCCCGTAGCGGTTCAGGCCGGCCAGGCTTTGGGCATAGCCCAGTTGAGCCAGAGAACCGATAGGCTCGGTCGCCGACCGGATCGACTCGAACAGGCGATGGGCCTCGGCCATGCGGTCCGTCTGGAGGTACAGACTGGCCAAGTAATATGCGCCGTATGTCTGGAGATGGGAGTCCTGGAATTCCTGCAAGAACCGTTCGAGGTCCCGCGTGACGGCTTCTAAACGTTCCTGATAAACCTTGGGGTCCGCCGGGGGGTCGTTCAGCAAGTCCTGGGCGGCCTGAATCGTACGGTCGACCATCGGACGGGCCTGACGCTCCATCCGTTGGTTCCAGACGATCCATGTAAAGACGGCGCCGATGGCCAGGGCCAGGGTCATCCACCACCATCCCGGATGGGTCTGCCACCCCGTAAGGATTAGACGCAAGAACCTGAAGGTCGGTTCTTCATAGTGCTTGATCTGCTTGCGAGTCAGATGCTTCCGACCCATCGGCACCTCCCGCGGCCGGCCGGGGGCCGAAAAGTCTCGCTCGGAACACAGGTACCCCTCCAGTAGTATCCCATCCTTCCGAATGCCCGTCAAGGACGGGGCTCACCCGACCCGCCTCCGTCTGGGGAGAAGACGGTGAGGACCGAGGGCAAAGCGCATAGGGCCCTTGGCCCGGCACTCTTTGCGCTTTGCATTATCAGAAGCGGGATTCACCCCCGGATTTTCCCGGCCCGGATGCACGTGAACCCGGCCGCCGGCCAGAAGCCGTCCCGGATCTCGAGGTTCCGAATCGGCTCGATGTCTTGCGGCGGCTCGAAAAGCGTGGAAGCGACCCCCTCGACGCGCAGACCCGCCGCCTCCAGCCAACTCACGACTTGCTCAAAGGAATAAAACCGGGCCAGCCGGTAAATCGGATGTCCCTGGCGGGCCTTCGTCTGATAGAATTCAGCCCAGGGACTGTCCTGCAAGATGAGGCCCAGCAAGACGTGGCCGCCGGGCGTTAAGACCCGGACCGACTCCAACAGGACCCGGACGGGGTCCTCGACAAAGCAGAGGGTCACGACGATCAGGACCAAGTCGAAGCTCTCGGCCAAGAAAGGAAGCGCCTCGCCGACGCCTTGGACGGGTTGAACGCCCCGAGCTCGGGCGATACGGAGTTCCACCTGCGAAGGGTCTAAACCGAAGGCGACACCCAACATCGAGGCAAACCGCCCCGTCCCGACGCCGACCTCCAGGCCCCGCTGAAACGTCGGCTTCAGGCGTTGAAGACAAGCGACTTCGGCGACGTAAGCCGACCGCCCAAAGGGCCGGTCGTACCATTCGTCATATCGGAAAGCCCACACATCGAAGGGATGCACGGCCCGATACCCACCTTCTCAGGACCGTTCGGTTCGGGAGAATAGCGCCAAAACAGCCTTTTCCAATGCCCGGCCCGTCCCTTCAAAAAACCGTCCGCCCCGAAGGGCCGGAAAAGCCGCATCCATGCGGGTTTTCACGAACCGAACGGCTATGTCAAGAGGGTCCCGGTGAAATCGACCCATGGCTCGTGGCTCATGGGTCATGGGCCCATGAACTATGAGCCATGACCCATGAGCTGATATGAGCGAAGGGGGCCCATCGGCCCAAGATACCAGCGTCGGGTCTTAGATGCGGGTGTTGAGTCGGGTAGTTCACCCAACACCCAAGACCGAATCAACCCTTCACCCGGCACGTGTTGATGCCCAGGACGGCCCACAGGGGGCAGAACTTCGCGATGCCCGTCGCGAGCGGTACCAGGGCGATGGCGCCCACGACCCATCGGGCCGTCCCATCCAGGGCCAGAAAGG
The DNA here is from genome assembly GCA_002898535.1 of bacterium HR11. Taxonomy (NCBI): domain Bacteria; species bacterium HR11. Next base: position 19,785 of record BEHN01000022.1, on the reverse strand, counting down.
CCAACAGGAAAAGCCCGATACCGATGAGGATGCGAATCACGCGTTCTACGCCGCCGACGTTGCACGTCATGGCCGACCTCCTTAGCAGAAGGTTCAGTCCGTGAGAATGGCGTCGGAACGGCCTTTCCCGACGCCCGGGAAGCACGATGTTTCAAAGTAACGGAGGGACGGAGGGATGAAGTGACGGTGTAAGGATGATCCCGAGCTACTCCGTCCCTTCAAAAAAACCGTCCGCCCCGAAGGGCCGGAAAGGCTGGATCCATACGGATTTTCACGAACCGGACGGGTCTGTGCATTTCGATAGTTTTAGATGGCTGGGGCCGACTGAGGTTACAGGGAAGGGATTTAGCACCGGACGGTAGGTATCAGGCTTCCGGAAGGGCCTGACACCCGGCACCTAACACCGACGGCGGGCCTGCCGGACGAGGGCCGCCATGTAGAGGCCGAAGAGAATCGTGTGGAGGAGGCCCGTCGGCCATCCCGTCCAGGCCCACAGGACGGGCGCCTTCGCGACGGCGGCGTCCCCGACGAGGCGAAGGACCGTCGTCGTCTGAAACAGCCAGAAGAGGGCGACCGGCGCCCGGCGGACCGGAGCACCCCCGAAGACGGCCGGCAGGATGACGGGGGCATGCGCCAGGATCATCGTAAAGATGAAGCCCAGGCCGACCGCATGATAGACCATGTCCTTGGCCGTCGCCGGCGGCAGGGCGTCCCATCCGACGATGAGAGCTGCCCCAAGGCCTATCCACGCGTAGGCCCCCAGGAGGGCCTTCGTCAGAAACCCGTAAAGCGGCGGCAGGCCCCCGGTCGCCGGACCGGCCCCGCCCCGGAAGACCCGCACGGCCGCCCGGACGGCCGCATCGTGGGTCAGGACGGCCCCCATCGCCAAGGCTGTCGCCCAGCCCAGGAGCGGAAGCGGCAGGGGACCCCACAGGACCGAACCGGCCAGCAGGGCCATCCAGCCCAGCAGGCCCGCCCACGCGAGCCGGGGTCCGAGCGTGCGTCCCCGCAGGAGGAGCTCCAGCCGCTCGACGGCGATGACGCTGGCGATGGCCCCCAGGCCCGCCAGGGCCGCGTCGGGCCGGCCGACCAGACCCCCCGGTTGGGTAACCGCCAACGTCAGAAGCCCCAGGGCGGCGACCTCGATCAGGGGCTTTTCCGACGCCCGGTATACCCGGACTGCCCGTAGCCGATGGACGGTCCAGCCCAGAAGTCCCAAGATCACGGCGCCCCGGGCGACGGCCCAACCCATGTGAACGGTCAAGGTCCCGAAGGCGTACACGAAGGGGACCCACGCCAGCCAGCCCGGCGGGAGGGCCGTCATCCGCTCGACCATGATCAGGACGGCCAGAAAGCCGCCGACCATCCAGTGCCCGTGCGGCGGCCAGGCGGCCGGGACCGGCGGGACCGGAAAGCCCCGCGTCGCCGCCAGCCGCCAGATGCCCGTCAGGACGGCCCCTAAAAAGCAGGCCACCCCGACCATCATGGCCGCCCGCAGGACGGGCGTCGGCGCCCGAAGAGAGGGCATGGCGAAAAAGGGGGCGGTCGCCCCGGTCGCTTCAGCGGCGGATTTCATGACAGGCCTCCGCGCGTCAGCGTCACGCCCAGATAAAAGACGATGAGGGTCAGGATCACGACCAGACGCCCGATCCAGGCGGCCGCCGGCCGGACCCACCGGAGCGACGGGTCGTCCGGATTCGCCTGCCATCGACGGGTCACCCGAGGCCCCAGCCACAGGTCATGGACCAGGTTCAGCCCGACGATGACCCCGACCAGGCCCAACTTCCAGGCCAGGGCCCGACCAAAGGGCCCCGCCCATAGCTGACCCGAGACGACGTGGGACCATCCGAAGCCCAGGGCGGCCAGGTTGTGCAAACCCGTCAGGACCAGGACGCCCAGGGCCGCCCATCCGATCCACCGGTACCGGAGGCCGACGGCGTGCAGGATAGGCCCATACACGGTCCGATATTCAGGCCGCCGCAGGACGGGCAGGACGCCCAGGGCCAGAAAGACCAGGCTCCCGAGCCATACGGCGGCCGCCACGACGTGAAGCCACACGAACACGACCCGCATCGTCCCGACCCCGACCGTTCACCCCTGGGGGGCGACCTTCGTGATGCGGACCCGCCAGACCTGGGGACCCGACTCCAGGTATTCCCAGGCAAACTGGCCCGTCCGTTCGTGGAGGAATTCGTAATACAGCGGTTTTGGGTCGTGGTCGTTGACGAGGATGAACGAGGCCCCCGGCGCCAGTCGGTCGAAGGTCTCGAAAATCCGGGGATGCCGCTCAGGCGGCGGCATATACCGCACGTCGAGGACGCTCCCCGCCGCCTCGACGTCGGCCGGGCCGACCTCGTGCATCCGGTCCAGGATGGACCGCTGGACCGACTCGGACAAATGCCGCTCGACCAGGGGCAGATAGACCCGTTCTTCTTTTTCCAGGTGGAGCCGCAGGACGGCGCTCAGCTGAAGGAGCTGGGTCTCGACCTCGCCCCACAGGGCGGCGACGTCCGAAGTCGTGCGGAGCCGTTCCGCCAGGGCCTCGAGGGCCTGGATGGACCGGCGGATGAACTCGTGGTCCACGATCATCGTCGCCGTCGCCTGGCCCCATGCTTTCAGGAGACCCTCGACGGCCGGATACAGGGCCCGCTCCTCGCCGACGGCGTGAGGCAGGAGCTCCGTCTTGAGGAAGTGGAGGAGCGCCCCCAAGGATTCCGACTCGGGCCGCCGGCGAAGCGTCTGCAGATGACCCTGAAAGGTCTCCAGAATCTTCCGGTGATGCTTCCGGATGGCCTCGATGGCTTGGCTCATGACCGTACCTCCGGAGAGGCGGAATTCGGCGTCAGGCGTTAGGGGGGTCGGCCCCTGCGGACGGGGCGACGACTGACTCGACCTCTGCCCATAAGACGTCCGGCGGGATGCCGTAGTAGTTGGCGGCCTGGGCCAGCGTCTCGAAGGGCGCCATCGCACAGCCGACGCAGGCCATCCCCCGTCGGATGAAGACCCGAGCTGTCTCGGGCCACTGTCCCAGGATGTCGGCTACACTCATCGTCTCAGAAACTCTCACCGCCTCGACTCCTCTTTCGTCTTGAAAAACCGTCTCTTTCGGGCCGTGGAAAAAGGCGAAAGGCGAACAGTCCCCATTTGCCATTCGCCAGAGCCTGTTTCAAAACTCACCGCCGAGGTGCAGAGGATGAAGGTTCTTCTTCGATTTTTCCCTGCGTTCTCGGCGTCTCAGCGGCGGAATGGAGTTTTTGAAATACGCTCTACTCGCCATTCGCTACTCGCCATTCGCCGGACCGGACCCCCTTTCACGAACCCAACGGCTCTATCCAAGGATATCCCCCTAAGAGAAGGCCGTCTTTGCGCAACCGCAAATGGGCCGAGTCCTGGGGGTCGGCCGCCAACGGACTCTACGGCAATGGCAGACAGGTCACCCGGCCACCCGCAGGATTCGCCGGCGGGTCATTCGGGAAGGGGGGCGGACGGCGGGGAAGGACCCCGAGTTGGCGGCAGGTCGTCGGCGATGGCGACCAGGGCGTGGGTCGCCCGGATGACGATGTGCTCCCGGCCGGTCTCCAGCAGGCCCTCCCGTTCCCATCGACTCAACGTCCGGCTGACGGTGTAGAGGGTCGTCCCGGCCATCTGGGCGATCTCCTCCCGGGTGATGGGAAAGGCGATCTCGACGCCGGCCTCGACGCGCCGGCCGGCGTGCCGGGCCAGCCGGAGGAGCGTCCGGGCGATCCGCCGTTCGACCCGCTCGGTCGAAAGCTCCCGCACGCGCCGGAGGAGGTCCCGGACCATGCCGGCCATGTGCGTCATGGCGTTGAGGGCCAAGCGGGGGTACGTCTCCATGAGCGACCGAAGCGTCTCGCCCGACCAGCCGAGGACGACGGTCCCGTCCTCGGCGACCTCCGCCGTGACCGGGTACTCCATATCCCCCAGGGCGGCGATGAGGCCGACGACGTCCCCGGCCTGCATGTATCGGACGACGACCCGCTCGCCCTCGGGCGTCGCCTGGACGATTCGCAGGCGGCCTTCAAGGACGACGTACGCCGACCGGGCCGGCGTGTCCTGAAAGAACAGGAAGGCCCCGGCGTCCAGCCGCCGACGGAATCCGACCTCGGCGATGCGGTCGAGGGCCTCCTCGTCCAAGCCCTCAAACAGGCCGACTCGCCGGAGGACCGCTTGGCTGGCAGGCCTCGTCTCCATAACGCCCTCCGCCCACGATGCCGGGGCGTCCATTATAGCGCCGACCTGCCTATCGGCTCATCGGCCCAATTTGACTTTCCGCAAAGACCCGACCGTCCCGCCGGGTCATACTCTCATGAGGCGTCCCGGAAACCGGAATCGGGGAGGTCCCTCGATGCAAACCCGTCGAGCCGTCGAAGAGGTCCTGGAGTCCCGGTTACGCGACGGGCTGGAGAACGGTCGGTTTCCCCATCCGGCCGCCGCGGCCTGGGTCCGGGCCGTCCTGCAGGAAGTGCGGGCCTGGGTTCGTTCCTACCGGGGCGTGGACCTCCTGGCCGAGGGCCCGACTCTGCAGGCGGACTTGCGAAAACGCTTGACCCCCCTCCTGGTCTTGCTGGGTGTGCCCGTGGAGCCGTCCCTGAGTGCAGACCTCACGTTTGTCGCCGTCGCCCTGGCCGGCGTCTCTCCGACTCTGGGGGCCGAACCGACGCTTTCAGTCACTCCCGGCATGGAGGTCCCGACATGAGCTTTTCCGTGGCCGACTTCATGAGTCACGACCACGACCGGCTGGATGCCCTCTTCGAGGAATTCCGCCGGACGAAGACGCAAGACCTGCCGCGGGCCCGACGGCTGTTCGACGAGTTCCGGTCGGGCCTGGAGCGGCACATCGTGTGGGAGGAAGACATCCTTTTCCCCGCCTTCGAGGCCCGCACGGGCATGCACGAGGCGGGACCGACGGTCGTCATGCGGATGGAGCACCGCCAGATTCGGGAGCTCCTGGCCGAAATCGCCCGGGCCCTCGAGGCCGGCCGGACCGACACGGACGCCCTCGAGCAGGACCTCCTGCAGGTCCTGGGCGTCCATAACAGCAAGGAGGAAGGCATCCTCTATCCCTGGATCGACCGGGAGCTGTCCGACGATGAACGACAGGCCCTGGCGACCCAGCTACGAGTGTGACAGCGTGACGAGGCCGGAAAAAGCAGTCGCCGCCGGGACGAACGGCAGCGACCCCGTCCCGACGTCACGCCGTGAGGAGGTACCGTCATGGCTTACGTGATCTGCTTTCCCTGCATCGGCGTCAAGGACACGGCCTGCGTCGACGCCTGCCCCGTCGACTGCATCCATCCGAAAAAGAACGAGGCCGCCGGCTATCGGCCCGACGTTCAGGTCGACTACGAACGCACCGACCAGCTTTACATCCACCCCGAGGAGTGCATCGATTGCGGGGCCTGCCAGCCGGTGTGTCCCGTCTCGGCCATCTACCCCCAGGACGAAGTCCCCCGCGAATGGGAAGGCTACATCCAGAAGAATCGGGACTTTTACGCCATGACGTGGGAAGAGTTCAAGAAGAAATACGGCATCGAGCCGACGGAACCCTCTGCTGTTTGAGACGAACAGAACGGTTCCCCTTTATCTAATCCCTTCGTCCAAGTCTCGCTTATCAGAGTGGTTCGGGAGGTGAGAAGTGAGGTGGAGAGTGGAAAGGGCACCTCCGCGAAAGCGCGATGTTTCAAGTATTCGGCAGATGGGCAGTCGGCAGATGGGCAGGTCGGGAGACCAGCACACCGGCCGTCATGCCGGTGGCTTCCGTAGAGAGCCCGCTGTCCTGCGGGCGTCCTCCGCATGCACCGCCCGTCCTGGCCGGGTCGATCCCCTCCGAACACCGCCAGCCATGGCGGTGTCAGATCCCCTCTGAACACCGCCCGTCATGGCGGTGTCATCGAGGTCGCCGGGCCACCGTTTTCCCGGATGGGAGCAACATTTCCCCCCACCGAACGGCTCTGTTATCCAAACCCTTTATCCAAGCGAGATAAACCGTTGTCCGGCAAGGAGCCGCCGCATCGGGCACCCAGAGGACCCCGTTGTCAAGGCCCTTGACGGGGTCTGACCTCGGGCTTGTCTTTCCTGAGAATACCGAACGGAACCGGTAACCGGAAAAAATCATGCAGGTTCTGACCGAGCGTCTGGAGATCCGGCTCGACCCGATGACCCTTCGCCGCCTGAAGGCCGAGGCCGACCGGCGGGGCATGTCCGTCGGGGCCCTCGTCCGGGAAGCCATCCGGCGACTCCTGGCGGAGGACGCCGAGAGCCGCCGGGCCGCCTTCGAACGCCTGAGCCGGCTGGAGGCCGTGACCTCGGCCGAGGTGCTCCAGGAGATCTTGTACCGTTATCACGCCGTCGGGGCCCGGACGGTCGGCTTTCAGGTCTCCGACGATTTCCCCCGGGTCATGACGCCGGGACGGGTCCTGCCCGTGACGGCCGACGACGTCGCCCGGGCCCGGGCGCTCCTGGAGGCCTTCCCCCGGCTTTCGCCCCGGGGCGCCGTCCATGGGCCGTGGCCGAGCGGGTGGGCCTGCGGGAGATCGTGACGGCCGACCGGGCCTTCGACGACCTTCCCTTCCTGCGCCGCATCCCCCTGGAATCCTTCGGATGAGGCGGCCTCGTGAACGCCGGAAGCGGCGGGGCACTTCTGCATTTCGACGCCGGGATGAATCCGTCTATCCTGAGGGTCATGGACCATGGGTTCGGACCTTCCAAGGGGTCACGGGCCGATTCCCATGAGCCATCGGCTGTGGGCCAAGACCGGCCATGCGAGGCCCACCATCGGTCCGGGGCGTGGCGGCGACACAGCCCTTTGTCATTTGAACCAATCTGGCTCTGTTGACATCCCTGCGCCATCGTCTCAAAGCCCCCTGCGGCGTCCATCTCATCCGAACGCCGGCCGTCATGCCGGCGTCCCTCGGTCCCGGCGCCGCCGGTGACGGCGGCGTCCATCCCATCTGATTTTTTGGGCTCTCTTCGGCGGGCCCAGGGCCTCCGGGCCTCCCCAGAAGCCTGAAGAGGCTATCAACGGAGCCAACCAGTCTCATAAATCCGACGGGCCGGGATCGGACCCTCGATATTAGACCACAGACCCCAGACCACGGACCATGGACCATGGACCATAGACCCCCTGGGCCCAAGTAGGTCTATGGTCTATGGTCTGTGGTCGGATTGATGAGATTCGCTTGTTAGCGGCAACGGCAGGGGTGGAGGACGGCTCACGGAACGGGGGACGAGGTCACTCCGACGACCTTCCGTACCGGGTCGCCGCCAGGTTCCAACCGAGGAGCAAGACGGCCCCGAGGGCCAGGAGGCCGGACAACGCCAGACCGACGTTTTGAAGAGTCCGGACGGGCGGCCACGGCGCCGCCGGCCCCAGGAGGGAACCGACCCGCCCGAGGACCGAGAGGTTCCCCAGGAGGGCCGTCCAGGCGACGATGCCCGGATGGGCCAGGCGCTTCCGGTGCATGAAGCCCGGGAGCATCCGCTGGGCCATCCCCAGGATCAACAGCGTGATGAAGCCCAGCAGGAACGCATGGCGGACGGGGTCCCGTCCGTAGGGGACCCTGCGGCCTGTCCAGCCGAGGACGACCCCGACGGCGTCCAGGCCGACGGCCGCCGTCAGCCAGGCGTAGGCCGAGTACAGGAGCCACTCGAATCGACCGAACTCCCCGTAGTCCGAGTATCCGCGCCGGGGCGGCTGGCCCGTCCGGGGGTGGGGCGAGAGAGGGGCGTCGGGCGAAAGCCAGGACGGTCGGGTCCGCACGAAGAGGTTCAGGTCCCAGAGGAGCCCCAGGACGACGCCGTCCCAGGCCAGCCGGAGGGCCTCGGTCAGGAGGAGGCCCGGCGTCCCGAGTCGCTCGACGGCGGCCGGCATGGAGGCCAGGAGGCCGGCCGCCGTGACCCCGGCGTACCCGAGGCCCCACCGGCGGAGGCCCGGCCCCGGCAGGGGCGTCTGGAGGTAGAGGGGGAACGTCCGGACCGAGAACGCATAGGCCACGGGAAACAGGGTGAGGGCCATGAAAGCCTCGACGGACCACCGGTGCCAGGCGATGGGGAAAAGCGTCGTCCCGTCCCGGACCGCCGCTAAGGCCAGGAGGCCATGGACGACGGCATAAGTCCCCCAACCGACGAACACCAGGGCCAGGAAGGGTTCGACGGGTCGGATGGCCCCGTTCTGTTTCCGGCGCTTCGGCCAGAACGTCTCGACCAGGACGAACACGTAGCTCAGGATGCCGAAGGCCGTCAGGCCCGCCCCGAGGGCCTGAAGTCCGAGGACGACGCTGAAGGAAATCGACCCGAGCCGGGGTCCGACGAGCCGGGCCAGGGTCTCCAGCAGGAGGCCCCCGACCGTCCCGCCCAGGATGGCCGAGACCCACGCCGGCCGGGTCAGGGGCGTGGCCGCCAGCCTCGGCAGAAAGAACAGGCTGACCCCCATGATGAACAGGCCCGCCCAGCCGACGAGCTGGAGGTGGCCGTGGACCTGAATCCAGACGGCCAGGTCGGCCGGCAGGTTCTGGCTCCAAGCCATCCGCCAGACCAGGAAAGCCCCGAGGGCGAAGCCCCCGAGGGTCGCCAGGGCCAGGGCGGCCCAGAAGAAGCCGACGTCCAGTTCCCGGTAGCGGACCGTTTCGGTCATGGCCGCAACGGCATGCTGGCAAAGGGCTTCCTATCCCATCCTCCCGTCTTCCCACGTTACGCCGTGGCCTCTTCCCGGACGGCCTGGAGGGCGCTCACCAGGCCGAGCAGGCCCAGGTCCGAGAACAGGAGCGGCGCCAGGATGGGCGCCCACGAGCGCATCCGCTCCAGGGTCAACTGACCCGTATCGGCCAGGTCCCGGCTCAGGTGGAAGGCAAAGCCGAGGAGGCCGACGGCGACCATCCCGAGGAGCGTCACCAAGAGCCCGCGGGCGTCGGCGCGGTCGAGGTCGGGCCGCAGAGCCGCGGCCGACGTGTACAGGAAGGCGAAGAGACCGGCGAAGACGGGAATCCATTCGGGCGCCGTGTAGCCGTACTGGGCGTGGTCAAAGTAGCTCGTCAAGGTCGCGCCCAGGAAGCCGAGGGCCACGAGGGCCATCAGGACCTGCGTCTTGCTCCAGCGTAAGTTCAACTGGAGCCAGGGGCCGAGCCGGAGGCGGCCGTCGGGCGTCTCGCTCATCACGGCGACCCACCCGACCAGGCCGACGCCGGCGTAGGACAGGGGCGCCAGGACGGGCGCCCCGAAGGCGAGCCACCACCAGGCCAGCCGTCGGGCCGGTCCCATCACGGCGTAGAGGTGAAAGGCAAACCCCAGGACGCCCGTCACGACGGACAGGGCCATCAGGAGGCTATGGACGGCATACAACCACGGCCGCTCGGTCCGGCGGAACGCCAGGGCCAGGGACGTCACGATCCCCCAGGGCGGAATCAGCAGAGGCGCCAGTTCATAACGGGGCACGAAGCCGTTCACCGAGTGGGCGATGGCGACGTCGACCGTCAGGAACAGCAGGTTGACGGCGACGAAAAGCAGGAGTAGGCGGTCCCGCTCGACGGGCATCCGGAGCCGGGCCACGTCCAGAAGGGTCGCCTCATAGGCCATCGGAAGCCTCCCGTGACTGGCCGTCCGGGCGGCCCGCGCGCCGCATCTCGGCGGCCATGTGCTTCAGTTCCGCCAGCTTGTTCAGGAGCGGATAGACGCCGTGCCACTGCACGTAATCGGGACCCTGCATGTAGGCTCCGAACTTGGCCGTCCGCCCGTAGTAGTGCCAGAGGTCGAAGGCGACAAACTGGATGGGATGGCTGAAGGGCTTCGTCGAGAGGAGGCCGTCCCGGGCCAGGCCCTCCAGGGTCGTCTTGGCCTCCTGGACCCAGGCGTTGACGGCCTCGGTGACGGCGTCGGCCTTCCGGTACTCCTCCTCGACGAAGGGCCGACTGTGACACTGCATGCAGACCTGCATCATCCGCTCCCGGTTCTCCCGCCAGTTCGGCCGATGCGTGCTCATCTCGGCAAATAGAAAGTAAGACAGGCGGTCGCCGACGTCGTGAGTCGTCGGCTGGGGCCCCAGGCCGCTCATGTGGCAGACCTGACAGGTCGGGGCCGGAAAGTCCTGGACGGTCAGCCGGCCCGGTCGCTGGCTCCAGTTCCACTCGTGGCCCCGGGTATGGTAGAGAATCCCGTGGGACGATTCCTCGTAAATTTCCCACTGCGGATGGTCCGGCCCGATGTGACAGCGGTTGCAGGTCTCCGGCTTGCGGACCTGTTCGAGGCTGAACTCGTGCCGCAGGTGGCACATGTTGCAGTTGCCCGCACTGCCGTCGGGATTCGGCCTGCCGATCTGATGGCATCCTTCACAGGCCAGCTTGGTGACGGCCGGTCCCTCGATGTCGTAGAGGGCGTTCCGGACGGCGCCGACAAAGCCCGTCGGGAGCTCGCCGCCCTCTGGAGCCCGGCGGACTTCCTCGATTTCGTCGAACTGGGCCTTCAGCGGCTCGGGTAAAGCCTCATAGCCGACGAGGGCCGTCCAGGCCGGCAGGCTGTGGCGAGAACGCCAGTATTGGCGGGCCTCGATGACATGACACTTGGCGCAGGTCGCCGGCGTGACGACGGGCGATACGAAGGTCCCGAAGTGCTCCCTGGCCGTCGGATAGTCGGCCCGGACCTCGTGGCAGTCGCTACAGCGGACGTTCTGGACGGCGTGCATGCTCCGGCTCCACTGCTCGACGATGGTCGGCGTCGTCCGGTGATGACAGGTCGCGCACTTGTCGGCCGGCGTCACGCGGACGGCCAGACCCGGCGTCGGTTGGGGCGGTCGGACCGGGACGGTCGCCTGACGCTGGCCGACGGCATACAAGACGATCCCGATCACGGCCGTGCCGACAAGAGCCCACAGCCACCGTTTTCCCCGCATGACTCCCTCCCGAAAGGCACTATTGCTTTGTCAATGAAATCTTTTCGGCAAACACCTCCTCCCCTCCTTTCTAAAGCGGGCCATGATGCAAGACGCAGGATGCAAACGCAAGTTCGGTCAAAGGGCAATTCGGCAGTTCGGCAGTTTGGCAGTTCGGGAATCCGGGAAGGCTGTTCGGCGGACGACGTAGAAGGCAGGGGGCGTCCATCGTTCCAAGTCCCCACACCGGACCCATCCCACATCTTGCATCCCGTATCCTGCATCTTGTATCCTGCATCTGGCTGGATGGGGTCCCGGCGACCCGGACAGAGGAAAGGTCGGGATGGTACGGAAGACGTATCGCTTGAGTCCAGAGGTCGAGGAGGAAATTCAACGTCTGCTTCGGCCCGAGACGGACCGGCGTCCCGTGCGGGTGACCCTGGTCTTCGGTCACCCCCTGCCTTCGGATGAGGAGGCGCCGAACGCCGCCTGGGAGGTCCCGGCGATCCTGCGGGACCGCATCGTCCGGACCGTCACGACGAGCCGCTTCCGGACTTACTGGGCCGACTTCGACGTGCGTGAGGTCCGGGACCTCCAGGCCGCCTACGAGGCTATCGAGGCCTGGCCCCGCAAGGAAGTCTGGATCCAGGGCCGACCGGTACCTTACGGTGCCGGCCTGTGGCTCCCCCTTTTATTCTTCTACCTGGCGGAGCCCGAGTCGAACGGCTAACCCGGGCTTTCCTGGAAGCCGAAGATGATGGACTCGAAAAAGATCGGCCGGGATGAAGTCGAGGCTGCCCTGGCCCAATTGGAGGAGGCCATTTCCCAGCTGGACGTGAAGTGGCGCCTCTTCTTCATGGGCAGTCCGGACCAGCGGTACCCGCCGGACAAGGAGACCGAGGACCTCAGCCGCCAGATCCGGCAGTTCCCGGTTCGCTATACCCTTCGAGTGGCCCATCAGTTCACCTTCTCGAACTTGGCGTACCGGTTCAACAGTCTGCGGGAGCGGTGGAACAAATGGCTTCACCTGATGGAGACGCAGGGTCGTATGGCCGTCTTAGCGGCGATGGGCATCCACAACCCCGCCGTCCTGCGGCGGGCCATGCAGGTACCGGGAGGTCGGTCGGCCCCGACCGTCCCGGCCGAGACGCGTCCCGCGTCGTCGCCGCCTGTCGAGGACCCCTACGATCGCCTGTACCAGGAGTTCGTGCAGGCCTACCGCCAGGTCGGCCAGGACATCCGACTCGACAAGGAACGTTTCCGCCAGCAGGTCGAGGCCCAGGCGCAAGCGCTTCGTCAAAGGGTCGGGGACCGTCCCCTGGAGTTTTACGTGACCGTCGAGGGAGGCCGCCCCAAGATCAAGGCCCGGGTCGTATCCAAGAGTTAGCAAAGCCGTTCGGCCCGGGAGAATGGCGTCGGGACGGCCTTTTCCATCGCCCGGGAAGGACGATGCTTCAAGAAGGTCCCGGTGAGATCGGCTCATGGGTCATGGCTCATGGGTCATGGCTCATAGGTCCATGAGCCATCAGCTATGAGCCCATAAGGCCGAATCCATGCGGATTTTCACGAACCGAACGGCTCTCCAAAGAGCCAGCGTCTATCGAGAGGCCGTCCGCTCCATCAAGAGGGCTAAGGCCGCCAGGGCTCCCGTCGGCGTCCGCAGGGTCCGAGGCCCCAGGTGGACCCACACGATGCGGGGGTCCGCCACGGCGTCCAGCTCTTCGGGGTCCCATCCGCCCTCCGGACCGACGACGAGGGCCCACCCCCCGGCCGGTTCCGTCGGATGCCCGTGGAGGTACTCCCACAATGCTGGGCCGGGCCGCTCATGACGGGGTTCGACCAGCCAGAGGACGACGGCGTCCGAAGGCACCTTCTGGAGAAACTCCGAGGGCTCCATCGGTTCGAAGATGACGGGCAGACGGGTCCGACCCGACGACTCCAGGGCCTCGGCCGCCAGACGGAGCCACCGACGGTACCGCCGGTCCCAACGCTCCGGCTTGGGTTGGACGACGGTCCGGCGCGTGACGAGGGGGGCGAAGTGCGTGATCCCCAGCTCGGTCGCCTGCCGGAGGACTTCGTCGAGCTGGTCGTGCTTCAGGAAGCCGACGCCGAGATAGACCGGCCGGGCCGGTTCCGTCGGGGGCTGGACCCGCGTCTCGACTTGCAGGACGGCCACCTGGTCCGACGGAAAGGCCACGACCCGCACGTGGTACAGCCAGCCGTCGCCGGGGAGGGCTTCCAGGGCGTCGCCGGGCCGAAGCCGGAGGACCCGACGCATGCGCTCGACGGCCGGTCCCCGACAGAGGGCCTGGCCGGATTCTTCGACGACCGTCCAGTCCGGTGTGTAGATCCGTCGCCGTTCCACGGTTTCGGTCATTCGGGAGTTCGGCAGGTGGATGGATAGGCCCCTTAGCCTACGGCTCATAGCCGACGGCTCATCGCCCTATGACCCATGAGCTCATCTCACCGGGGCCGGTACATCGCCCCCGCCGTCCGGACGACCAGAGACAGGGGGACCCATCGCACGAGCCGGTACATCAGCCGATTCGTCCAGCCGGGCACGATGAGACACCGGTCCGGGCGCCGCTCTATCTGTCGCAGGCATTCGGCGACGACCGACTCGGGCGTGGCGACCGGTGTCCGGAAGGGCGGCCGTCGGGACATCCGGGCCCGCTCGTGAAAGCGGGTCGCCGTATAGCCGGGTGCCAGGACGTAGACCCGCACGCCCCGCCGCCGGAGCTCGTACCACAGGGCCAGGCCAAGGCGTTCCACGTAAGTCTTCGTCGCCGCATAGGTCGCCATGTAAGGCACGGGCTGGAATCCGGCGACCGACCCGACGAGCAGGACCGTCCCCCGGCCCCGTTCGATCATGGGCGGCAGAAAGCGATGCGTCAGCTCCGTAAGGGCCTCGACGTTGACCCGGACCATCTCGACCTCTCGGTCGGTGGGAAGCTCATAGAAAGGCCCGAAACTGCCGAACCCGGCGTTGTTGACGAGGAACTCGACGAAGCCGGCCGTCCGGGCGGCCCACTCGGTCAGGCGCCGGGAGGCCGTCGGATCGGCCAGGTCTGCCGATACATACGCAAAGGTCTGGCCGGGATACGTCCGGGTCAGCGCCCCGGCGAGGTCCGCCAGACGCCCCTCGTCCCGGGCCGTCAGGAGGAGCGACCAGCCCCGAGCGGCCAGCGCCCGTGCGAAGGCCTCTCCGATGCCGGAATTGGCTCCCGTGATAAGAGCCCACTGAGCCGCCATCCTCGCCTTCCTAACAGAGCGGTTTGGCCCGTGAGAACCCTGATGGATTCGACTTTTCCGGTCTTTCGAGAAAGACGATTTTTCCAGCATTGGGCAGGTGGGCAGATGGGCAGATAGGCAGGTGGGCAGATGGGCAGGTCGGGAGATAGGGGAAATGGGGATCTACTCGCCATTCGCCATTCGCCGTTCGCCACTCGCCATTCGCTATTCGCCATTCACTGTTCGCTCTTTATTTCGGACGGCGGAAGCGGGATGCGGGGGCCCCGCCCGGGTCCGCCGTGGAACTGAATGCGCAAGCCCCCGTAGACCTTCCACTGGGGGACGTCCGCCACGGCGTCGTACCGACTTATGAGGAAGAGGCCCCATCGCCTTGAAATCGACACGTCCACGCCGGCAAAGCCCTGGAAGCCGATGCGGATTTCGCTCCCGCCGACCCGAGAATCCCCAAATCCGAATCGCAGGGATTCGGAAGCCGCATCTAAGGCGTGGGACCCGAAACCGCTTCCGGCGAACAACCGGAGGCTCCGGTGGACCGTCGTCTCGACGACGAAGTTGATCGAAATCGTCACGTCCTGAAATCGTACGTCTTCGCAGAAAAGTTGCGGGTGGGCCGGCGGAAAGGGGATGGATTCACAACGGCGTTCCGTCTGAGACCAGAAGCCCACGTCGGAGCCGAGGCCCCAGTGGGGGTCCGGATAGTAGTATAATTCGGCCGTCGCCCAAGCCGTCCTTTGGATACCTTGAGGCCGGACGACGCCGGCCCCGGCCCGGAAAACAAACCACTGGGCATAGGCAGGCGCTCCCCCGCATCCCCCGAGGGGGTCCGTCAGGATCAACAGTAGCATCCAGGGCACTCCTCGAAGACCCCGAACGCCTACCGCCGCAGGCCCGCTTCCAGCCGGCATAGCCTCCTTCCCCGACCCCGGCCATCGCGATGGAGCTCACGGGATGGAGGGATATGGGCTGTCGAATCCCGATCATTGAAGATCGAACATTGATCACGCCGTTTATGCTTCCCGAAGACGCCGAACTTCTTCAAAATTCAGGATGTCCATGTACTCCCATTCCCGAAAAGCCATCACGTATAGGCCCCGCCGCGTCGCATAGCGGATGACGCCCTCCGGAAAGACCAAGCTCGCAAAGATCACGATTAAGGCCTTGCCTCTATACTCTGGGAAAAAGTCCCAAAACTGGGAAGCCTTCTCCAAGATGTCATCGACGTCTTGGGGCTTGGGTCGGGACCGAACCTCTATCATGAACACGGTTTCCGGACAGACGGCCAAGATATCGACTTCGTATTCTTGGCCGTCCCGGCGGCAGAGGAAGCGAATGGCCTTTCTTACAGGCTCGCACTGAAAGTACTTCCGGATCACGGGAGCCGTGGCCGGGAAGACCAAGTCTTCGACCAAGGTCCCCATCTTCTGAGCCAGCTCGCCCCACCGCTTATTCATCTGACGCCGGTCTTCCCGGACCTCCTCCTTGAAGGCCCGCATCTCTTCCTTGAAGGCCCGCATTTCCTCCTTGAAGGCCAACATCTCGTCCTTGAAAGCTCGCATCTCTTCCTTGAAGACTCGCATCTCTTCCTTGAAGGCCAACATTTCGTCCTTAAAGGCCCGCATCTCCTCGATGAACCGGGTCAGGGTGACTTCTAAGACATTGACCCTTTCTTTTACAGTCGCCATGGAGTTTCCTCCCGTCCTGGGGACGTCCCCGGGCTTCGTCGGCCTTCCGACGGGAACGCGGAGACCTTCGGTCCCGTAAAGTGATGCGGAAAACCGAAGGTATCCCTTGGAGAGCCACCGACTTGCTCTCTCCTAAGAGTATCCGACCCCGGCCCTCTGCGCAAAGAAACCGGGCACCCACCGATTCCCTTAGAGCCGGACTCCATCCCTATCATGAATACCCGATGTCGGCTCCCTTCCCCACACCCCTATCGTCCCGGTTCCCCGGGGATCAGACCCGGCTGACGGGCGGCCCCGCCCCGAGGCGTGTAGCCGAAGTACCGAAAGGCCTGGGGTGTAGCGACCCGACCCCGGGGCGTCCGCTTCAGAAACCCGATCTGCATCAGGTACGGTTCGTAGATCTCCTCGATAGTTTGCTTGTCCTCCGAGATGGCCGCCGCCAGGGTGTTGAGGCCGACGGGGCCGCCGTCAAATTTCTCGATGAGCGTCAGCATGAGCTTGCGGTCCACGTCGTCGAACCCGTAAGCGTCGACCTCGAAGAGCTCGAGGGCCTTCAGGGCCACGTCGAGGGTGATGACGCCGTCGGCCCGGACCTGGGCGAAGTCACGGACCCGCCGGAGGAGCCGATTGGCGATCCGGGGCGTCCCCCGGGACCGTCGGGCGATCTCGTAAGCGGCGTCGGCGTCCAGGCGGACCTGGAGGATTTGGGCCGACCGCAGGAGGATCGTGCGGAGTTCCTCGGCCGTGTAGTAATCCAGGCGATGGATGATGCCGAACCGACCCCGGAGGGGCGGCGTCAGGAGGCCGATCCGGGTCGTCGCCCCGACGAGCGTGAAGCGCGGGAGTTGCAGGCGGATCGTCCGGGCGTTGGGGCCCTGCGTCAGGACGATGTCGACCCGGAAGTCCTCCAGCGCCGGGTAGAGGACTTCCTCGCAGGTCGGGTGCAGGCGGTGGATCTCGTCGATGAACAGGATGTCGCCGGGCTCCAGATTTGTCAGGATGGCGACCAGGTCGCCGGGCCGTTCGATGGCGGGGCCGGACGTGATCTTGATCTGGACGCCCATCTCGTGCGCCAGGATGTTGGCCAGGGTCGTCTTTCCCAGGCCCGGCGGGCCGTACAGCAAGACGTGGTCTAAGGACTCGCCCCGGGCCTTGGCGGCCTGGATGTAAATCTCGAATTTTTCCTTCAGCTTGGCCTGGCCGATGAAGTCCCGCAGGTTTCGGGGCCGCAGGAGGTTATCAAAGGGGGCGTCCTCCTGAAGGCGGAGGGGTGTCACGACCCGTTCGGTCCACCGAGTGTCCCGATTCGACCGGAACGTACCCATCGATCAGACTCTGGAGTGTATTTCAAAAACTCCATTCCACCGCTGAGACGCCGAGAACGCAGAGGAAAATCGAAGAAAAGCTCTCACCCTCTGCGTCCTCTGCGCCTCAGCGGTGAGTTTTGAAACAGACTGTAGCCTCAGAAGAGGCAGTAAGGCAGTACGAAGTCGGGTGCGCCGAGCGGTGCAAGGGTATTTTACCAGAGCCGTTCGGTTCGTGAGAATAGCGTCAGAACCACCTTTCCCATCCTCCGGGAAGCACGATTTTTCAAAGGGACGGAGGAACGAAGCAACGAAGTGACCCAGCCGGCCAAGGGGCCGTTTTTTATCCCAGCCCCGCTCGCCAGAGCAGGGTCCTTTCATCTCAGGCCCGCTCGCCCAAGAGCGGGTTGCGGCCCTCCGGCCGCCCGGCCGTCGGGGGAAGGGACGAGCCCCGGCCTTGGGCCGTGGAGTCCTGGATAGCAGGGCTTTTGGGACCCTCGGCCGAACTCCCGGATTCCCGGATTCCCGAACTCCCGAATGGCCCTTGGCTTGAAAAACCGTTCTTCCCGAAGGGTCGAAAAAGCCGAATCCATGCGGGTTTTCACGAACCGAACGGCTCTGTTATCTGCTCAATGGCCGAAGGGCTGAACGGCCCTTATTGCCCTCCAGAGTGGGTTCCCCCTATGATGGGGCCGCTGGAAAACCGAGGCCGCGAGGCCGGCCGTGGGTGGAACGCGAGACCGCCGGGTTCGGTCGATCGGTCTGACGGGCGGCATCGCCACGGGCAAGAGCGTCGTGGCCCGCATTCTGGCCGCCGACTTCGACGCCGCCGTCGTCGACTCGGACGCCGTCGTCCACGCCCTTCTGGCACCCGGCGGAGCGGCTTACGACGCCGTCGTCGCCGCCTTTGGAAGGGACATTCTGGACGACGTCGGGCGGATCGACCGGGGCCGGCTGGGCCGGTGGGTCTTCCAGGACGCCGCGGCCCGACGCCGTCTGGAGGCCATCCTGCACCCCCTCGTGATCCGGGAGACGGCCCGCTTGATCGAGGCTTACCTGGCCGCCGGGGCCTGGCTGGTCGTCGGCGTGGCCCCCCTCATGATGGAGGTCGGCACCCATCGGCGGTTTCCCCTCGTCGTCGTGACCTACTGCTCGGAGGCGACCCAAATCCGTCGGCTCCGGGAGCGAGGCCTCTCCGAGGCCGAGGCCCGGCTACGTATCGAAGCCCAGTGGCCCGTCGAGCGGAAGCGCCGGATGGCCGACGTCGTGATCGACACGGAGGGCTCGATGGCCGAAACCCGGGGCCAGGTCCTGGCCCTCGTCGCCTGGCTGTGGCCGCACCATCCGGCCATCGTCCGATTCCGCCTGGAAGACGTACCGTGAGGCTTCTGACGATCCTGCGCCGGACTGCCCGATGGATCCTCCGGCTGAGCCTCCTCGGGGGGCTGGTCGCCCTCGGATGGGGCCTCCACGCGTGGCTGAACCCCGTCCTCCAGATGGAACGGCCCCGTCCCGTCGAGACGATGGAATGGACCGGGCCCGGGCCGACGGCCCCCGTCCGGGGCCTCATCCCCTACTCGGAGCTCCTGAGGGCCTTACCGGCAGACTGGCCGGGCTGGGAACTCCAGGAGCCGCCTTACGGGACCCTGTTCCAGCACCAGACATTCGCTTACACGATGGCCCGGCAGGTGTGGGTCCGTCCGCCGGCCCAGGTCGAAATCCGGGTCATGGACGTCCGGTCGGCCCCCTTTCTGGTCGAGAGCCTGGCGCAGGCCGTCGAATTCCGGGAAGAGGCGACGGACCACTACCGGCGGGGCGTCCGTACGCCTGACTACTACGGCTTTGAGGCCTTTTACCATGCGGAAGGGCGGGGCGAGATTCAGGTCGTCGTCGGCCGCCGGGTCTGGGTCAGCCTGGACGGCTACGACCTTCCGGCACCCGACGTTCTGTGGGAGGGGTTCCGGCGCGTGAACCTCCGGCATCTCCAGGCTCTGGTCCAGAAATGGACGGGTGGGCCGATCGGCCGATAGGCCCTTTTCATCCAAGCCCCGCTCGATAGAGGGGTTGGCAACAGCTGACCTTATTGTGGCTTTCCGATAGATTTTATGGAATTTCATGGCACGGACAGCTGGCGTACGGGCAGACTTGACTTTTCCCGGCGCTTTGCGAAAATAAGGTAAAAATTGGAGCCGGATGCCCATGAAGCCTTCGAAGATCACCGTCCGGTGCCGTCTGGAGCCGACGCCCGAGCAGGCGACCGCCCTCCGGCGGCAGGCCGAGGTCTGGCAGGCGATGGCGGCAGTGGCCTTAGAGGTAGCGGCAGCCCGCAACATTACGGGGCGGAAGCGTCTGCACGAGGCCGTCTACGGGGAACTGCGGGGGCGGTGGCCGGAGGCGCCCTCGCACTATGCGTATACGGCCATCACAAAGGCGCGGGCCATCTGGAAGTCGTTCCGGCGCCGGCGGCGGCAGGGCCGAACCCGGAAGGCGCGGCCGGGACTCGACGCAAGGCGTCTGCGGCTGTACTTAGACGATGCACACCTCTGGACGCTCGAAGAACGGGACGGGACGTACTTTCTGCGGGTTGCGGTGGAGGGCGCCCGGGGGCGGGACCGGCTGGAGGTGCGGCTGGCAGGGACGGGGTGGCTCCGGCGGCGGCTGGGCGAGG
>BEHN01000021.1 GCA_002898535.1 bacterium HR11 | reverse complement strand
TGAGGACTTTCGCCGGTGGGCGGAAGGCCAGCCGGGGTACTGGCAACTCGTCCGGGGGGTTCCCATGCCGAGTCCGGCACCCAATATACGGCATCAACGTGTTCTGGGTGAGTTGTACGTCCTATTTCGAAAATTCGTTATAGGCAAGAAGCTGGGGGATGTGTTCTTCGCCCCGACGGACGTGAAGCTGTCGGAGGACACGGTGTATCAACCGGACCTGGTCGTCGTGCTGAGGGAGCACGGGGACCGGATTCGGGAGACCCACATCGAGGGGGCGCCGGACGTAGTCGTCGAGGTCCTGTCGCCGTCGACGGCCGAGGCGGACCGGGGGGGCAAGCGGTCGGACTACGAGCGGGCGGGGGTCGGGGAGTACTGGGTCGTGGACCCCGAGACGGCGGGGGTGGAGGTGTACGTCTTGGAGGGCGGGGCCTTTCGGCTGTACGGGCGGGCCCGGGGGGCGGGGACGGTCCGGAGCCGGGCCGTCCCCGATTTGGTCGTGGACGTGGGGGAGCTATTCGCCGACTGACGGCAGGCCCGGGTCTTGGTCCCGGGCCGATGGAGACCCGACATGGGGAAGGCGGTCGTCGAGCCGGGGATTCGTTTCGAGCGTTATGAGGACTTTCGCCGGTGGGCGGAAGGCCAGCCGGGGTACTGGCAACTCGTCCGGGGGGTTCCCATGCCGAGTCCGGCACCCAATATACGGCATCAACGCATTGTATTGCGCTTAGCCCGAAAGTGGGCTGAGGTATTCGACCAGACTCGGGGCGGTGAAGTTTTCGTATCTCCGACGGACGTGAAGCTGTCGGAGGACACGGTGTATCAACCGGACCTGGTCGTCGTGCTGAGGGAGCACGGGGACCGGATTCGGGAGACCCACATCGAGGGGGCGCCGGACGTAGTCGTCGAGGTCCTGTCGCCGTCGACGGCCGAGGCGGACCGGGGGGGCAAGCGGTCGGACTACGAGCGGGCGGGGGTCGGGGAGTACTGGGTCGTGGACCCCGAGACGGCGGGGGTGGAGGTGTACGTCTTGGAGGGCGGGGCCTTTCGGCTGTACGGGCGGGCCCGGGGGGCGGGGACGGTCCGGAGCCGGGCCGTCCCCGATTTGGTCGTGGACGTGGGGGAGCTATTCGTTGACTGACAGGTGGGCAGGTCGGGAGATAGGCAGATTGCTACCCCTCTTCCGAACGCCGGCCGTCATGCCGGCGTCCCCTTGTCCGGCCACCGTACACCCCTCGGTTACGAGGGCATCCACAGCCTTCGGTATCCCCTGCCCAAGCTTCGGTCTTGCCACCGCGGGTCGAGGGCGCGCCTTGGCGTGGGTCCCCGACTGTGGGATAATAGGCCATCCCGCTTGCGAGTATCTCCGATGGGGGCATGGAAGCGATGCGTCAGCAAACGTTGGCCATCATCAAGCCCGACGCCGTCCAGCGGGGCCTCGTCGGGGCCATCCTTCAGCGTCTGGAAGAGGAGGGCTTCCGGATCCGGGCCCTCAAGATGGTCCACCTGACGAAGGCCCAGGCCGAGGCCTTCTACGTCGTCCACCGGGAGCGGCCCTTCTACGACAGCCTGACGACCTACATGAGCTCGGGGCCGGTCGTCGTCATGGTCCTCGAGCGGGACGACGCCATCGACCACCTCCGTCAGGTCATGGGGGCGACGGACCCGGCGAAGGCGGCGCCGAACACGATCCGGCGGCTCTACGGGATGAACATCGAGCGGAACGCCATCCACGGGTCCGACTCGCCGGAGTCGGCGGCCTTCGAGATTCCCTTCTTCTTCTCCCGGTGGGAAATCTTTCAATCGTCCGGAGCGTCTTTATGAGGCCCGTTCATCGCGTCGTCGTCCTGGGTGCCGGCGTCATGGGTCGCCAACTGGCGGCCCTCCTGGCCAACGCCGGCGTGTCGGTCGACCTGCTGGACGTCGTCCCGCCGGATGCCCCGCCGAACCGCCGTTCGGTCCTGGCCGAGGAGGCCCTCCGCCAGCTTCCCAAGATGGAACCCCCGCCCATCGTGACCGACGACGTCCTCGAGCGCATCCGCCCGGGCAACGTCGAGGACGACTGGGACCGCCTCTGGGAAGCCGACTGGGTCCTCGAGGCCGTCGTCGAGCGGCTGGACGTCAAGCGGGCCCTTTTCGAGCGTCTGGATGACTCTCGCCTCCGGGCCCGGTGGGTCACGACGAACACGTCGGGCCTGTCGGTCCACGCCATGGTCGAGGGTCGGAGTGCCTCATTCCAGGCCCGCTTCTTCGGGACGCACTTCTTCAACCCGCCCCGGTACCTGCCCCTCGTCGAGCTGGTCCCCCAGGCCGGCGTCGAGGCCGACCGCATGGAGGAGCTCGCTCGGTGGCTTCGTCAGCGGTTGGGCAAGCGCATCGTCCGGGCCAAGGACACGCCGAACTTCATCGCCAACCGCCTCGGCGTCTTCCAGGTCCTGGCGACCCTCCGGCTGATGGAGTCCTACGGCCTGTCCGTCGAGGAGGTGGACGCCCTGACGGGACCCCTCCTGGGACGCCCCCGGACGGCGACGTTCCGGACGCTGGACCTCGTCGGCCTCGACGTGTGGGCCGCCGTCGTCCGGACCCTGCAGGAGCGGGCCGTCCGGGACGAGTTTTACGACTGGTTTCGAGTCCCGGCCTGGGTCCAGACGCTCATCGAGGCCGGCGCCCTGGGCCGAAAGACCCGGAAGGGCATTTACTGGCGGCGGGATTCGGAGCGCCTCGTCTGGGACCCCCGGTTGGGCGACTACCGATCCGAAAAGGCCCCGGCCTGGCCCTGGCTCGAGCGGGTCCAGGCGGAGCCCGAACTGCGGGACCGTCTGGCGCTCCTTCGGCGCCTGGCCCCGCCCCTGGCCGAGTTCGTCGAACGGCTCGTCGCCTACGGCTGTATCTATGCGGCCCGCCGCGTCCCCGAGGTCGCCGATTCTATCGTGGACGTCGACGGCGCCGTCCGGTGGGGCTTTCAGCACCAGCGGGGCCCCTTCCAGACGTGGGACGACCTGGGGGACGACCTCATCCTGAAGTACGTCTCGGAGCTACCGCCGGCCCCCGTACCGGTCTTAGAGCTCCGGCAAAAGCTCGGCGAGCCCCGGTTTTACGTAATTCATGACCGGGACGTCTTCTACCTGGATTGGGCCGGCGGACGCTATCAGAAGATGGCGCCGGAAGACTACGAGCCCGTCGCCCCGTGGGTCCGGCGGACGACGCCTCGCGTCCTGGGCAACGCCGGGGCGAGCCTCCACGACGTCGGCGACGGCGTCTTCGCCCTCGTGTGGCACCCGACCCGCAACGCCATCGGGGGCGACGTCCTCGAGATGGTCCAGCGGTCGCTTGAATATGTCGAGCGGCACGGCCTCGGCCTCGTCGTCCTGAGCGCCGGGGAGCACTTCTCCTACGGGGCCAACCTGGCCCTCCTGCTCATGGCCCTCCAGAACCGGGACGTCGCCCAGGTCGACTGGATGGTCCGGACGTTTCAGCACATGACCCGCTCGATCCGGCAGGCGCCCTTCCCGGTCGTCGTATGTCCGCACGGGATGACCCTGGGCGGCGGCTGTGAGTTCATGCTATACGCCGACCGGGTCGTGGCGGCCGCCGAGTCGTATATCGGCCTCGTCGAGCTGGGGGCGGGCCTCATCCCGGCCGGCGGCGGCTGTTGTGAGGTCATCCGTCGGGCCCAGGCGGGCCTCGACTGGCAGGACCGGACGTTCCCGTGGGTCCACTACCTGGACCGCCTGCGGGGGTTCTTCCAGCTCATCGCCCAGGCGAAGGTCAGCCGGAGCGCTCAGGAAGCCCGCCAGTGGGGGTATCTCCGGGACGGCGACATCATCGTCTGGGACGCCGACGCCCGGCTGGCGGTCGCCAGGCAGATCGTCCGGGACCTGGCGCCGGTGTATACGCCGCCGGAGGAAACGCCCCTGTGGGTCCTCGGCGCCGACGGCCTGGCCTATCTCCAGATGGCCGTCCACCTGTTCCATCGGGGCGGTTACATCACGGACTATGAGCGGTACTTGGGCGAGCGCCTGGCCTACGTCCTGGCCGGCGGGGACCTGCCCCATCCGGCGCAGGTCTCCGTCGATTACATCCTGGACCTGGAACGGGAGACGTTCCTGTCGCTGTGCAAACAGCCGAAAACGTACGAGCGACTCGCGCACGTCCTGGCGTCCGGGCGGCCGCTTCGTAATTAAAGACCATGGACCATGGACCATAGACCATGGACCGTGGAGTCTGGACCTGGTCGAGGGATCCGGCCGTCCTCGTCTCCCGGCGAAGACAGCCTGACGGCCGAGGGAGGTCCGGGGCCTGGGGTCTGGGACCCTCGGCAGAAGGGTCAAAGCGCATGGCGCCATGCGCTATGTAGGCCGGGACTTGCCTTTGGGGAAGTCATGAGTGACGTGCCCTTGCGAATCTTAACCCACCCCCTGAGCTGGCAGGGGGTCGGCGTTCATACAGGCCAGCCGGCGACGCTGACGCTTCGGCCCCTGTCGCCCGACCAGCGGGCAATCCTTTACCGAGAAGCCGGGTCGCTCTGGCTCCTGCGTCGTCGGACGTCGCGTCGGTCCTACGAATGGCCCGTCTCGGTCCGGTTCGTCGTCCGGACGGCCCATGCGACGTCCATCGGGGAGAGCCGGGTCCACGTCGCCACCGTCGAGCACGTCCTGGCGGCCCTGATGGGCCTGCGGGTCGGGGGCGTCGTCCTCGAGGTCGACGGCCCGGAGCTACCCATCCTGGACGGGAGCGCCCGTCCCTTCGTCGAGGCCCTCCAGGAGAACCTGACCGAGACGGCCGAGCCGTGGCCGTCGGTCGGCCTGCCGGAACCCATCGAAGTGACCTCCGAGTCGGCGTGGGTCCGGGCCGAGCCGGCCGAGCGGCTGACGATCGAATACACCGTCGAGTTCGACCATCCGGTCATCGGGCGGCAGACCTGGAGGGGCGGCTGGCCGGACGTCGATTTTGGGCGGGACCTGGCCCCGGCCCGGACCTTTGGCTTCCTTCGGCAGGCTGATGAACTTCGGGCCCGGGGCCTCGCCCGAGGGGCCTCGCCCGAGAATACCGTCCTGCTGGACGAGACGACCGTCGTGAACCCGCCCCTGCGGTTTCCCGACGAATTCGTCCGGCACAAAGTCCTGGACCTCCTGGGCGACCTGGCCCTCCTGGGGGGCGGCTGGCCCCAGGCTCGCATCCAGGTCTACCGGGGCGGCCATCGGCTCCACATCGAGCTGGTGCACCGGTGGGTCGCCGTCCGGGAAATGGCCGGGTAGGGGATCGGGTGTTGGGTCGCGGCATTCCCGATGGGCAGGTCGTTCAGGTCGACCCGACGGGAAAGGGCCCGGCGGCCTCGGGACCTTTTTCCCATCGAAGCCGTCCGGACTATAATGAGGGCGACGTCGTGAGGTCCCGGGTCGCGGGGCCGGGACGAAGGGCCAAGGGCGCCGTTCCCTATGCTCTGGGCGCTGGGCCCTTGGTCCCAGCCCCGCTCGCCCGAGAGCGGGGTCACGAGATAGACCACCGCCCCCGGCTGTTCGCTGATGGGTCGTCCCGACGGCGCGGAGTTGAAAAATGGGTTTAGCTCGATTTCCCTGGCGTGTCCGCAAGACGCTCCTGCAGGCCGCCTGGCACTACCTGCGGGGCCATGAGGTCCTGCCCTACCTGCCGATCCGTCTGTGGGTCGAGCCGACAAGCTACTGCAACCTGCGGTGTGTCATGTGCCCCCAGAGTTTCCCCCGAGAACATCCCAAGGGGTATATGGACTGGGACCTCTTCCGCAAGGTCATCGACGAGGCGGCCGAGTTCGTCTACGACATCAACCTCCACCACACGGGGGAGTCGACCCTGCACAAGCGTCTGCCGGACATGATTGCGTATGCCCGCCAGGCCGGCATTTACACCCGGCTTCACTCCAACGGGACCCTCCTCCGGGAAGACCTGGCCCATGCCCTCATCGACGCCGGCCTGGACCTGCTGTCCTTCTCTTTCGACGGCTTCGATAAGGAGACGTACGAGTCGATTCGGGTCAACGCCCGCTTCGAGAAGACGCTGGCCAACATCATCCGGTTCCTCGAGATCAAGAAGGCCCGGGGCTCGAAGAAGCCGTATACGATCCTGGAAGTCATCCACCTCAACGAGAAGCTGTCGCCGACCTCGCCTCAGCGGTATGAGTTCGAACGTCAGTTCGAGGGCCTGCCCCTCGACGAGTTCATCATTAAGGAGCCTCACAACTGGGCCGGCAGTTACGACCGGTCCGGCTACGCCGTCGGACACGTCTTTACGCCCTGCACGTTTCCCTGGTACGCCCTGGTCATCCACTGGGACGGGCGGGTCGCTCCCTGTCCCCAGGACTTTTACTGCGACCTCCAGGTCGGCCACGTCCGGGAGCAGACGCTCCGGGCCATCTGGAACGGGGAACCCATGCAGAGGCTCCGGCGGGCGATGCGCCTGCGGGACTGCTCGAAGGTCGTCCCGTGCCGGGACTGCGACATGATCCGGCGGAAGGCCGTCCTGGGCGTGCCGACGCCGTATCTGAAAGTATTCCTGAAGGAGACGGTCCTGGGCTATTCGGGCCAGTAGGGCCGTCGGCAGATAGGCCGATGGGCAGGCAAAGCAATGGAGGGTCGGAACACCGCCAGTCATGGGGGCGTCGCCCTGTCCTGGCGCTACCGGTAACGGCGGCGTCCCGAACCCAGAACGCCAGCAGTCATGCGGGCGTCTTCCTGTGACCTGCCCATCTGCCGACCGACCCATTAGCCAGAAGGCTATGACCGGCAAGATCATCCGCATCCGTCGTCGGGCCATCATCGTGACCCTCCAGAACCCCAAGGAAAAGATCTGGGGGGTCTTGCTGGCCGTCACGCCCGAGGGCGTCTGGGTCCACGGGATTGAGCTGAACTCCTTTGACGAGTGGTCCCGGGAGGTCGCCCGCCAGGAGGAGAGCCCCATCGGGATGAGCACGATGTTCTTCCCGATGCATCGGGTCGAGCGGATCGTCATCGACGAGTCGGCGGGGGCGGCGCTGTCGCTGGCCGAGCAATTTCGGCGGCGGGTCGGCAAGGACCTCTTCGAGTGGGTCGACTGGGAGACCATCGAGTCGTACTTGGAGTGGGGTTGACGGATGCCCTATCTACAACCCTTTGCCGCCTGGTACTATGACGCCGGCGTCGTGGACCCGGCGGCCTGTCTGGCACCTCCGTATGACCAGGTCGACCCCGGGGCTTATCACCGCCTGGTCGCGCAGTGCCCCTGGAACGTCGTCCGGGCCGACCTGCCCTATGGTCGGCGGGACGCCGGTTCGGCGGAGCCCTATCGGGCGGCGGCGGACCATCTCCGGCAGTGGATTCAAACGGGCGTCCTCCGACGGGCCCCGGCGGCGGGTTTTTACTGGTACGTGCATACTTTTCGGACGCCCGACGGCGGGGTCTTCCAGCGCCACGGCCTGGTCGCCCTCGTGCGCTCGGAGCCCCAGGGGTCGCCGGCCGTCCTGCCCCACGAGATGACTTACGAAGAGCCGGTTTACGACCGCATGCAACATCTGATGGCGACGGGCCTGCAGGCCTCGCCGGTCTTCTTTCTATACCGACCGACCGAGGAGACGGCGGCCCTGGAGGCTGATATCCGGGCTTGGGCCCGGACGCACCCCGCCCTGATACGGGTCGAGACGGCCGACGGCGAGGTCCATGAGGTCTGGTCCATCGAAGACCCGGACGAAGTCGCCCGCATCCGGGCTTGCTTCGCAGAGGTCCCCCTCCTGATCGCCGACGGTCACCATCGGTATGAGGCCCTCCGACGGCTGGCGGCCCTCCGGCCCGACGAACCGGCCTGGGGCTATGTCCTCGGTTATCTGGCCTCGGCCGAGCAGGCGGGCCTCCTCCAGATGGGCTACCACCGGGTCGTGACCTTCCATCGGTCGGTGGACGAGGCGGCCCTCCGGACGGCCCTCGGTCGGTTCTTGGACCTGGAGGCCGAGGGCCGACTGGACGACCCTTCGGACATCCAACGGTGGGTCGGACGAGGCGGGGCCGGGCCTCGCATCCTGATGTTGGCCGGCCCACCCCTCCGGGTCTATCTCTGGCGCATGAAACCGGAACTCTATGAGGTCCTGACGGACCCCTACGAGACGTTGGACGTCTTTATCGTCCAGCGGTTCGTCTTCGAAGAAGTCTTGCAGGGCCATCTCGGATGGACTGCGCAAGATTACACCGTCCAGCCTATGCCCTGGATTCCGGCCGTCGTCCAAGCTCTCCAGACCGGCCGGGGTCACGCGGCTTTCCTGGTCGACCCTATTCCGGTGCCGACGCTCTTCCGCTTAGCCGGGCGGGGCTTGCGGGTCCCTCCCAAGTCGACGTACTTCTATCCAAAAGTCCCGGCGGGCCTTTTGATGCACGTCGTTGCGGGACCGGTGTATAATGAGGCGTGATGCGGGGTGTTGGGATATTCGGTGCTGGGTGTGGGGGGGCGGACTTTTGACCTTTGCGGCTGGGTGCGCTTCGCCTCGGGACGCGGCATTCGGGGAATCCGGCCAGGCTTGGGATTGGCAGTCCGTGATCCCTTTCTCCCAACACCGAACATCCAACACCGGAATTCCGACGGGATGCCTATGACCCGCAAGATGAAGGCCCTCATCAAGGCCCGGTCGGAGCCGGGCCTGGTCCTGGACGAGGTCGACGTCCCCACGCCGGGACCCGACGAGGTCCTGATCCAAGTCCTGGCGACGACCATCTGCGGCTCGGACGTCCACATCTACCGGTGGGACGATTGGGCCCAGCGGAACATCCGGCCCCCCTTGATCATCGGCCACGAAGTGGCCGGCCGGGTCGTCGCCGTCGGTCGGCACGTCGAGGCCTGGAAGGAGGGGGACTACGTCTCGGTCGAGACCCATATCGTGTGCGGCCGGTGTCGGGCCTGCCGGACGGGGAACATGCACGTGTGCTACCGGCTCCAAATCCTGGGAGTCCACCGACCCGGCAGTTACGCCGAATACGTCTGCGTGCCGGCGATGAACCTGGTCCGCAACGACCCCCGGTGGCATCCGGCCGTGGCGTCCATCCAGGAACCCTTCGGCAATGCCGTCGATACGGTCCTCTGTGAGCCGGTCGCCGGGGCCCGCGTCCTGGTGACCGGCTGTGGCCCCATCGGCCTGATGGCCATCGGCGTCGCCCGGGCCGCCGGGGCCGACTGGGTCGGGGCGACGGACCCGAACGCCTTCCGGCGGTCTTTGGCCCTCCAGATGGGTGCCGACCGGGTGTGGGACCCCACGCGGGAGCCCGTCCTGGACCTCATCATGGAGGCCACGCAGGGCGAGGGCGTCGACGTCGTCCTCGAGATGTCCGGTCATCCGGCGGCCCTGGACCTGGGGTTGAAGGCCCTGGCCATGGCCGGCCGGGTCGCCCTCCTGGGCCTCCTGCCGACGCCGGTGTCGACCGACCTCACGGACGGCCTCATCTTCAAGGGGGCCCGTATGTACGGCATCACGGGCCGTCACATGTTCCGGACCTGGTACCAGGTCCAGGCCTTCCTCCGGGACGGCAAGGTCCCCCTCGAGCGCTTGATCACCCACGAGTACCCCCTGGAGGCCTTCGAGGCGGCGTTCCGCCAGATGGAGGCCGGGGACTGTGCGAAGGTCGCCCTGTATCCCAACCTGGAGCTGGTCCGACCTTTACACGGACTGGCTTCCGCATGAGCCAGGAGGCCGACGATGGGCGTGTTGGACTTCATCGACACGGAACTCCAGGAACTCCAGGCCCAGGGCCTGTACATCTACATCCGGACCATCGAGAGCCCGCAGGGCGCCTGGATCACCGTCCAGGGCCGCCGGGTCCTGAACCTGTGTTCGAATAACTATCTGGGCTTTGCCAACCACCCGGCCCTTCGGAAGGCGGCCCAGGAGGCCATCGAGCGGTTCGGCGTCGGCCCGGCCGCCGTCCGGACCATCGCCGGGACGATGAGCCTCCACCTGGAACTCGAACGGAAGCTCGCCGAGTTCAAACACGTCGAGGCCGCGCTGTCCCTCCAGTCCGGTTTTGCGGCCAACCTGGCGACGATCCCGGCCCTCGTCGGGCCCGAAGACGCCATCTTTTCCGACGAACTGAACCACGCCAGCATCATCGACGGATGCCGCCTCAGCCGGGCCCAGATCGTCCGCTATCCCCACTGCGACGTCCAGGCCCTCGAAGACATCCTCCGCCGGGAGGCCTCTAAGTACCGGCGGCGACTCCTCGTGACGGACGGCGTGTTCAGCATGGACGGCGACATCGCCCCCCTCCCGGAGCTGGTGCGACTGGCGCGCCAGTACGAGTGCATCCTGATGGTCGACGACGCCCACGGCGAGGGCGTCCTCGGCCACGGCGGCCGCGGCATCGTCGACCACTTCGGCCTGCACGGACAGGTCGACATCGAGATCGGGACCCTGTCGAAGGCCTTCGGCGTCGTCGGGGGGTACGTGGCCGGGTCGGCCCGGCTCGTCGAGTACCTCCGTCAGAAGGCCCGGCCGTTCCTGTTCTCCAGCGCCGTCACGCCGCCCGACGTGGCGGCCTGCATCGCCGCCGTAGACATCCTGACGGAGAGCACCGAGCTCGTCGAACGCCTCTGGGAAAACGCCCGCTACTTCAAGGAGGGCATGCGCCAGTTGGGCTTCGATACGGGCCGGAGCCAGACGCCCATCACGCCCGTCATGCTGGGCGACGCCCGGCTGGCGACCGAGTTCTCGAAGCGCCTGTTCGAACACAACGTCTTTGCCCAGGCCATCGGCTACCCGACCGTGCCCCGGGGCCAGGCCCGGATCCGGGTCATGATCTCGGCCGTCCATGCCAAGGAGGACCTCGACTTCGCCCTCGAGGTCTTCCGTCGAGTCGGCCGGGAGCTCGGCGTCGTGAGTTGAACGGGTGTCGGGTCCCGGGTGTCCGGCGGCTGGAGACGTAGATGCGAGTCTGTCCCTCGTGCGGTTCCGCCTATCCCGACGAACGGGACACGTGCCCCTTGTGCGACGTGCCCCTGCGGGACCAGGACAAGACCCAAATCATCACCGTCCCCCAGCGGATTCCCCCCGAATTTCACCGACCCTGCCCACACTGCGGCCAGAAAGTCCTGGTCGGCCTGGACCGGTGCCCCTGGTGCCGTCGTCCCCTGGAGGGAGAGACGGCCCGGACGCCTCAAGAAGAGACAGCACCGCCCGTCGCGACGCCGCCGGAGACGGCCCCCGACGAAAAGCCGACGGTCTATATCGACCCCCGCCTGATGAGCTTCGAGACGATGGACACGGAGGAGACCCGCATCATCGAGCGTCCCAGTCTGGAGGTCCCATCCGAAGAAGCCTGGGCGCCGCCCAGTCCTGCGGAGACGCCGGCTCCGCCAGCCCTTGAACCTGTTGAGCCGCTACCCCAGCCGGTACGAAGCCCGACGCCGGAAGCACCCCTTTCCACCGGCCGGACTCCTCTCCCATCCGCCGTCCCCACGGCCGCTCGTATCGGCTGGGTCGTCCTCGTCTTTGGGGTCGTGTTCGGCGTCGGCTTCTCCGGATACTGGTTGGTGCGTCGATGGTCCCGCCCCGAGAGGCCGTCTCCGCCGACCCCAGCCCACCGACCGGTCGCGCCGCCCTCAAAGGCCGAGGCACCCGCCCCCGCCGTCCCGGCCCCGCCGGCGATGGGGCGTCTGGTCGTGAACATTCAAGAGCCGGCCCAGATTTACGTCGACGATGCCCTGGCCGCCACGGCACCCGTCGCCGAGATCCAGGTCCCGGCGGGCACCCATCGGGTCCGTGTCGTGTGGCTTTCGACCGACAAGGGGCCGCCCCCGGCACCCCAAGAGTTCACGGTCGAGGTCGCCGCCGGTCAGGCCGTGACCCTCCCGGTGACACCGCCGACACCGGCCAGGCTTTACGTCAATAGCTGGCCCTGGAGTGAGGTCTGGATCGACGGCCGCCGCTACGGGGAGACCCCGGCCGTCGTCACACTCCCGGCGGGACCCCATGAGCTGGAGTTCCGCCGACCGGACGGCCGGAGCTACCGGGTCCCGATCGAGCTCCCCCCGGGCGGGACCCTGCGGGTCGGCTACGACTTCACGTCGGGCCAGCTCTGGCAGAATCCTCCGCCGCCGGCCACCCCGGCGCCAGGGCTTGACAGGGACGGGAGGCCGGAATAAGATTAAGAACTACATGCGGTGTTCGGCTTTCAGTATCGGGGATTCAGTCGCATATCGAAACCCGATGTCCAATGCCGAATACCGAGGACCCCAATTCAATCGGATATACGCCGATGAACCTTGTGTTGTGTGCCCCCCATGACCCGGTGACCTCGACCCTGCGTCGCCGGCATAGGCCTGCCTAAACGACCCCGCCGATGGGAATTCCCCCGAGACTCAAGGTCCCGGCGGTTCTCTGACCTTGCCGGGCGTGACTCGTCTTCGGATTCCACAAATCTAATGCATAAATCAAATTTCTATTTGTAATTGATGGCGTTCACGCCGATGGGAGGCCCCGCAAACGCCCTTGGGGCGGCGGGTCCAGGCCGATGGCCGGAATCGGCGCAGGACGGGCCGGCGCCCTACCATGGCCCGTCCCGAACTTGAAAGCGGAGACGCAACGCCATGCAGACCCTCCAGGTCGGCGTCCTCGGCGGGTCCGGATTCACGGGCCTCGAACTCCTCCGGCGCCTCCGACGGCACCCCAGGGTCCGGGTCGTCTTTGCGACGGCCCGTCAGCCGGACGCCGTCGGGACCCGGCAGTTTCCCGGCCCGTGGCGCACCCCTGAGGAGGCCCTGTCGGATTCCGTCGATTGGGTCTTTTCGTGTCTGCCCCACGGTGAGTCGGCCCGCTGGGTGGCCGCCTGGGCCGACCGGGGGGCCCGGGTCATCGACCTGAGCGGGGATTTTCGGTTCCCGACGCCCGAGCTCTATACGGCCTGGTACGGGATGCCTCATCCGTGTCCGGAGCGTTTGGCCGAGGCCGTCTTAGTCCTGCCGGAATGGAACGCCGAGGCGGCTCGGGACCGGCGGATCATCGCCAATCCCGGGTGCTACCCGACGGCCGTCTGGCTGGCCGTCCTGCCGGTGGTCCGGGCCGGCCTGATCGAGGCCCGCCCGATCGTCGTCGATGCGAAGTCCGGCGTGACGGGCGCCGGCCGGACGCCGACGGAGCGGACTCACTTCGTAGGCGTGCAGGAGAACTTCACGGTCTACTCGGCCGGCCGGCGGCATCGGCACGTGGGCGAGATCGAGCACTACCTGGAGGCCTGGACCGGGACGCCGAGCCACATCCTGTTTACGGCGGGCCTCTTACCCGTTCGACGGGGCCTGATGGTGACGGCCTATGCGGCCTTACGGAGTGGGGCCACGGCGCGGACGGTCTGGTCCTGCTTGGCGGAGGCTTATGCCGGTCGGCCCTT
This sequence comes from bacterium HR11, assembly GCA_002898535.1. Taxonomy (NCBI): domain Bacteria; species bacterium HR11. Next base: position 38,036 of record BEHN01000021.1, on the reverse strand, counting down.
CGTGCGGGTCCGCCCCCTCGGCGAAGTCCCGGCGCTTCACGACGTCGTCGGGACGAACCGGTGCGACGTCGGGGTCGTCGAGGCCGACGAGACGGGATGGGTCGTCCTCGTGGCGGCTCTCGACAATCTCCTGAAGGGCGCCAGCGGTCAGGCCATCCAGACGATGAACCTCTTGATGGGATGGGACGAGACGCTGGGCCTGCCGGTCGAAGGAGGCGACGGATGAAGACGGTCGTCCTGAAGGTCGGGGGTCGCCTCCTGGACGAGGCGACCTGGTCCGCCGTCGTGGCCGAAGTGGCCGACCTGCGGCGCCGGGAGCGGGCGGTCGTCATCGTCCACGGCGGCGGCCCGGAGATTACCGAGATGAGCGCCCGATTCGGCCTCGAGGCCCGGTTCGTCCAGGGGCGCCGATTCACGGACCCGGCGACGCTGGCCGTCGCCGAGATGGTCCTCTCGGGGGTCATCAACCGGCGGCTGGTCGGGGGGCTTCAACGGCAGGGCATCCCGGCCCTCGGCCTTTCGGGTCGGGACCTGGACCTGGTCGTCGCTCGCCGGCGGCCCGAGCTGGGCGAGGTCGGGGAGCCCGTGGAAGTCCGGCGGGAGGCGTTTCAGGCGCTCCTCGGGAACGGCTGGGTCATCGTCCTGGCGCCCATCTGTTCGGACGGCCACGGGCGGGCCCTGAACGTGAACGCCGACGAGGTGGCGGCGGCCGTGGCGGGTGCCCTCGAGGCGGAATGCCTGCTCCTGCTGACGGACACGCCCGGCGTGCTGGACGCCGCTGGCCGGCGTCTGCCGTGGCTGACGCCGAAGGCCTTCGACCGCTTGGTCCAGGCGGGCATCATCCGGGACGGTATGATCCCGAAGGCGGCCGCCGCCGTCGAGGCCCTGGGCCGGGGAGTCCGGCGGGTCCTTATCACGGGTCTTGGCCCGGTGGCCCTGACCCGTCAGATCGAGGGGAGCGAGTGGGGGACGTGGGTCGTGGGGGAACGGAGTAATGGAGTGACGAAGTAAAATCCAGATTTCCGGGGAGGTCCATCATGCCGAAAGTCGTCCTCGCTTATTCCGGCGGGCTGGACACGTCCTGTAGCATCCGGTGGCTTCAGGAGCGGTACGGCCTGTCGGTCGTCACGCTGACCGTCGACGTGGGTCAGCCCGAGGACCTGGCGGCCGTCGCCGAGAAGGCCCGCCGGCTGGGGGCCTTGCGGGCTTACGTCGTGAACGCCCGAGAGGAGTTCGTCCGGGACTTCGTCTTTCCGGCCCTCCGGGCCAACGCCCGATACGAAGGCGTCTATCCCCTGATCAGCGCCCTCTCCCGACCGCTGATCGCCCGCCACCTCGTGGCGGTCGCCGAGCGGGAGGGGGCCGAGTACGTAGCTCACGGATGTACCGGCAAGGGCAACGACCAGGTCCGCATCGAGCTGGGCGTGGCGGCGCTGAATCCCCGGCTGAAGGTCATCGCCCCCGTGCGGGAGTGGCGGATGTCCCGGCCGGAGCTCCTCCGGTATGCGGAGGAGAGGGGCATTCCCGTCAAGGCCTCGCAGTCCAAGCCCTATTCCATCGACGAGAACCTCTGGGGTCGTTCCATCGAGGCGGGCGTCCTGGAAGACCCGATGGCCGAGCCCCCGGAGGACGCCTTCGAGTGGACGCGCTCGGTGGCGACGGCGCCGGATGAGCCCCTCGAGTGTAGCGTGACCTTCGAGGCGGGCGTCCCCGTGGCCCTGAACGGCGTGCCGACGCCGCCCGTGACGCTCGTCCAGACCCTCAACGAATGGGCCGGCCTCCACGGCGTGGGCCGCATCGACCACATCGAGAGCCGCCTCGTCGGCATCAAGTCCCGGGAGGTCTACGAGGCCCCGGCGGCGACCGTCCTCTTGCAGGCCCATGCGGCCCTGGAGTCCATGGTCCTCCCCCGGGAACTCCTGCACTTCAAGCAGGCGATGGACCTGAAGTACGCCGAACTCGTCTACTACGGCCTGTGGTACTCGCCCCTGCGGGAGGCCCTGGACGCCTTCATGCAGAAGACCCAAGAGGTCGTGACGGGCACGGTCCACCTGCGGCTCTGGAAGGGCCACGTCCAGGTCGTCGGTCGGGAGTCGCCCTATTCGCTGTATCAAAAGCGGCTGGCGACGTATGACGCCGACGACGCCTTCGACCACCGGGCGGCCGAGGGCTTCATCCGCCTGTGGGGCCTGGAGTCCCAGGAGTACTACGCCGCCCGCCGTCGGGCCGTGGACCTCCCGGTCGGCGTCTCGGAGGAAGGATGATGAAACGGCTGTGGGCGTCCCGTTTCCAAAAGCCCCGGAGCGACCTCGACGCATGGCAGGCCTCCTATCCCGTCGACCGCCGGCTCTGGCGGGAAGAGGTCGAGGCGACCCGGGCTTATGCCCGGGCTTTGCATGGGGCAGGTCTCCTCAGCGATGCCGAATTTCAGGCCCTGGCCGAGGCCCTCGACCGGATGGCCGCCCAGGCCGAACCCCCGGCCGGCGACTTCGAGGACGTCCATACGGCCGTCGAGGCCGTCCTGGCCGAGGCCGTCGGCCCCGTCGCCGCCAAAGTCGCCACGGGCCGGAGCCGCAACGAAGACGTCGTGACCGTCGAGAGGCTCTTCCTCCGGCGGGCCGGGTCGGACCTCCTCGGGGGCATCCGGTCCCTCCAGACGAGCCTGGTCGAGCAGGCCGAACGTCACGTCGAGACGGTCGTCCCGGGATACACCCATCTCCGCCAGGCCCAGCCCGTGACGTGGGGCTTCTACCTGATGAGCTGGTTCTTTGCCTTCGAGCGGGACCGGGACCGCTTCCGGACGGCCCTCCGCCGGATGGACGCCTGCCCCTATGGGTCCGGCGCCCTGGCCGGGACGACCGTCCCCATCGACCGGACGGCCCTGGCCCGACGCCTCGGCTTTGCGGGTCCGACCGACAACGCCCTGGACGCCGTCAGCGACCGGGACTTCATCTTAGACTTCCTGTATGCCTGCCTGACGACGGGGATTCACCTCTCCCGGATGGCCGAGGACTGGGTCCTGTTTTCGGGCGACGAGTTCGGATGGCTGGCCCTCGACGAGTCGCTGACGACGTCTTCCAGCCTGCTTCCTCACAAGCGGAATCCCGACGTCCTCGAGCTGGTCCGCGGGCTGGCGGGCCGTTGGCTGAGCGCCCTGGTCGGCCTCGGCACGACGCTGAAGGGCCTCCCCTGGGGCTACAGCAAGGACCTCCAGTGGGACAAGACGTACCTCGTCGAAGCCGTCGACGACCTCCGTCAGGCCCTGGCGGTCATGCGGCAGGTCGTCGAGGGCACGACGGTCCGGGCCGACGTCGCCCGGGCGCGGCTCCAGCCGTGGACCCTGACGGTCGAACTCGTGGACTTCCTCGTGGCCCGGGGCGTCCCCTTCCGGACGGCCCAGCAGGCCGTCGCCCGCTGGGTGGCCCACGCCGAGGCCGTCGGCCGTCCGCCGGAGAGCTTCTCGCCGGCGGAGCTCGCCGAGTGGCTCCCCGCCGTAGACGAAAGCGTCCGTCAAGTCTGGGACCCCGCGGCGGCCGTCCGGCGACGGAGCCTCCCGGGGGGGACTTCACCGGACGCCGTGCGTCAGCAGATTAGGAAGGCCTGGCAGATCCTGCAAGAACGGGATGAGGCCCCGGGCTCGTAAGGGGGCTTCCGTTCAACCGGTGACGGGTCCATCCGAACGCCGGGAGTTGTCCCGGCGTCCTCCTCAAGAGCCCGCAGTCATGCTGGCGTCAACCTTAAAGCGCGCCGGCCATCATGCCGGCGTCCCCATGTCGGGAATCATCCCAGCACAGGAGACAAATCGTGAAAGCGTGGGAATTCGTCGAAGACGGCCACGTCACATATCCTCGCGGATTTCAGGCCGCTGGTGTCGCCTGCGGCATCCGGCCGATGGGCAAGCCGGACCTGGCCCTCATCGTCAGCGACCGGCCGGCCGTCGCCGACGCCGTCTTTACCCGAAACGTCTTTGCGGCGGCGCCCGTCCAGGTGTCTCGTCGGCACGTGCGCCGAAGCCCATTCCTGCAGGCCATCGTCGCCAACAGCGGCATCGCCAATGCCGGGACGGGCCGGGAGGGCCTCCGGGATGCTCAGACGATGGCCGAGTGGACCCGCCAGGCGCTCGGCCTGGAACGGCGGGAGGCCGTCGTCGTGGCCTCGACGGGCGTCATCGGGCCGCGCCTTCCGATGGCCCGGGTCCGCCGGGGCATCGCCCAGGCCGTCCAAGCCCTATCGCCCCGGGGCGGGATGGACGCCGCCCGGGCCATCATGACGACCGACCGTTTCCCGAAGGTCGCCGGCGCCCGTCTGTGGGTCGCCGGGGCCGAGGTCCGCATCGGGGGGATCGCCAAGGGGGCCGGCATGATCTGCCCGAACATGGCGACGATGCTGGCTTTCCTGACGACGGATGCCGTCATCGGGCGGGAGGCCCTGGCCGTCGCCTTCCGGCAGGCCGTCGAGACGTCCTTCAACGCCATCACAGTCGACGGCGACACGAGCACCAACGACATGGTCGTCATCCTGGCCAACGGGACGGCCGGCCATGAGGAGATCCGTCTGCACACGCCCGCATGGACGGCCTTTGCGGAGGCTCTGCGGGGGGTCTGTCAGCATCTGGCCGAGGCCATCGTCCGGGACGGGGAAGGGGCGTCCCGCGTCCTGCGGGTCCACGTCGAGGGCGCTCGGTCTCTCGAGGAAGCCCGGCGGCTGGCCTACCGCGTGGCCCACTCGCCCCTCGTCAAGACGGCCCTCGCCGGGGGCGACCCCAACGTGGGCCGGATCCTGGCGGCCCTCGGCTCAGCCGGCGTTCGATTCCGGGCCACCGAGGCCGAAGTCTGGGTCGGCCCCTATCGGGTCTACGCCGACGGTCGGCTCCAGTCGAACCCGGACGGACGACTCAAGCGGCTCTTCCGCCAGGCGACCGTCGACGTCCGCATCCGTCTGCGGCGGGGATCGGCCGGCACGACGGTCCTGACCTCGGACCTGACGGAGGGCTACGTCCGCTTGAACGCCCGCTACCGGACTTGATGGACACCGTGCCTCGCCTTATCATCCCCGGCCCCATCTTTACAGAGCCGTTCGGTTCGTGAAAACCCGCATGGATTCGGCTTTTTCAACCCTTCGGAGAGGACGGTTTTCCAAGCAAGGGCAATTCGGGAGTCCGGGAGTCCGGGAATTCGGGAGTTCGGCAGGTTAAGGCCGGCCGACCATTTTCATCCCAGCCCCGCTCGTTAGAGCGGGGTCCGGAGCTATCCGACCGTTCGGGAATTCGGGAATCCGGGAATCCGGGAATTCGAGAGTTCGGGAACTCGGGCATGGGGAGGTCAGCCGGGGCGGGGATGAGGCCTGGAGGCCGGCGCCGGCGGTCGGCGACAAGAGAGGGCGAAGGGTCAGGAAAGCTTCAGGGAGGCGTGGGGACTTGGAACGCTCCATGCTCTCTTGCCTTCTACGTCGGCCGTCGAACGGCCTTCCCGAATGACCGAATTCCCGAACCCCCGACCGACCCATCGGCCCAAGACCGTTGCTTGTCCCTTCGTCCCTCCGTCCCTTTGAAAAATCGTACTTTCCGGGGGATGGGAAAGGTTGTTCCGAGGCCATTCTCACGAACCGAACGGCTCTGGGGGGTTGGGATCGTATCTCGGGGGTCCTCCCAGGACCTGGGACCCTGTCCTGCATACCGAACGCCCAACACCCAGCCCCGAACACCCTACCCCCGATTAACCTCCTCGACGGTCCCGGCGTTAGATCTCCAGGGGTCGGTCACGCGGATTTGGAGGGCCGTCGAGGTCATGGTTGCTGTTCTGACGGTGGGCTTAGCCGTGGGCCGTGGCCCATGCTCGGGAGACCCGGAGGTCTGGGCCGGACATTCGGAGAAGCCCGTCGAAGAGAAGGTCCAAGCCTGGCTCCTTCAGAATCGGTGGGACCTCATCTGTCCGGCCTTGCAGGCGTCGCCTCCGACACCGGCGACGGCTTCTATCGTCTTGGCGTCGGCCTGGACGGACTGTCTGGACCGGGCCGGCCGGCTGAAGCTTGGTCTTTTGTGAAGGACTGGTTGGAGCGGCAGGACCGCTCGGAGCCGGCTGAAGACCTGTGGGTCCGGTACATTCACCTCACGGCCCGCCTTTATCAAACGACGGGTCAGGGCCGCTACTGGGAGGTCTACCAATCGTTCCTTCGGGCACCGGACCGCTTTGTCCGATACTATGCGGCCTTTCAGCTCTCGTACTGGCCGGACCCCGCCCGGCGCCGCTTCGCTCTGCCGGTCTTGCAGGAAATCCTGACCCGGGAGGCGGACCCGAACCTACTGGCCCGAGCCCAGCTGGCGTGGCTTCGCGTGGCGCCCCGGTCCGTCCCGGAAGTCCGGCCCGAGAAATTCCAGAACCTCCAGCGCTATGTACTGATTCAGATGCGCGACGTCGAGGACGGGGCGATGGTCCGCCTGCGCTTGCCCCTCCAGTGGGCCGTCTGGTGGCTCCAGAACGACCCGTCCTTGCCTATCGACGCCGAGACCCGGAACCGCTTGATCCAGTCCCTTGGGGGACCGGCCTCGGCCCCCGACTCACAGGTCCTCCTGGAGGTCCGAGACTCGAAGAAGTGGCTGTCGATCGAGATCGTCACGCCGCGGCCGTGAGGCGGCATGGGCCGTCGGCCGACGAGGACCTGAAAAGGGACCTTCAAGCCATCCGGCAGGCCCTCAAGAATCCGCCGCCGGAGCGACCGGCACCCCGATGGTTGCACATCACCGTCGATGACCTCGAGAGAGGGGCCAAGGTCCGGGTCAACCTGCCTGTCGAAGCCGTCGTCGCCTTTTTGGAGCTGGCCGTCGACGTACAGGAAAAAGAACTGGCGCGGACGAGAGCCCGTGCCCAGGCTCAGACGGACCGACCGAAGACCGGCGAAGTGATCGACCGTCCGGTAGAGTCCTTGGAGCGGTCCTTGGAGATTTTACGTCCAATCAAGCCCCGCCTGTGGATCGAGTGGCTGAAGGACCTGCCCAACGGGGAGATCGTCACCGTCGAGGCCAAGGACGCCAAAATCCGGATATGGGTCGAGTGACGCGGTAGGTCTCGGTATCGCCGCGTTCCGTAGGGTCAGGCCGTCCCTACGGGATAGGAGGATACGATGCGGCGGTTTGCGGGGTCCCCATGAGGGAGGACCCCGCACTGGCGTGCGGGGTTCGGATTATACTGCATGGCCCACGGTTTATGGCCGTTCCGTGACTCATCGTCGTCTATTTCACCCGGGCGGGTTCCATAGACGACCGGCCACTTCCTGCTTCACCGACCGGGTGCTCGTAGACCGGGGTCGGCCCCGTTCCGCCGCAGAGCCGATCTCCACAGGCGTGACTTCCCGGGGAACTCCCGGTAGGGCCGTTCAGGACGGCCAGCCCGTAGGATTGCAGATTGAGCGCCGCGTTCAGGTCCCGGTCCGCGGTCATTCCACACGCCCCACACCGAAACGTCCGCTCATGGAGCGGTAGCGGCTCCCTGCGCACCCACCCGCACCGCGAACACATGCGCGTGGACGGAAAACGGCGCGGCGCCTCCACCAGACGGCTCCCGTACCACCGCGTCTTGTATCCCAGGAGCCGCCGAAACGTCCCCCACCCGACGTCGGCCACCGACCGGCTCACACGCCCGTTTTGCATGAACGCCCCCACGGCCAGGTCCTCGACCACCACGACCGACTTGGTTTTCGCCAGCCGCGTGGTCACCTGGTGCAGAAAGTCCATGCGGATGTTGCGAATACGACGATACAGCCGGGCCAGCCGCAGGGCCGCCTTCTCATAATTGCGGGAACACACGGTGATGACCCTTTCCCGACCGGCGGCTTCGTCTTTCACGACCCGGGTCTCCCTCCGCTTCCGGGCCAGCTGCCGGGCGCGCCGCCGAAGAAGCCGGAGCGCCCGCTCCAGCGGCCTGGGCGCCGGAATCCTCTCGCCGTCCGAAAGCACGGCGAAATCCTTCAGGCCCACGTCCACGCCCACGACGTCCCCCTCCACGGGCGCCGGGTCCGGCCGCTCGACCTCGCAGGTCAGGCTCACGTACCACCGGTCCGCCTCCCGCGAGACCGTGGCCGAAAGCACGCGGGCCCGACCCTCCTCAAGAAGACGCCGCAGTTTCGTCGTCCGCTCTTTGGTCCGCACCCGCCCGATACGCGGCAACCGCACGTGCCGTTCGTCCTCCACCCGAATGACCCCGGTCAGCCGGGCCTTGTTGTCCGCCGCGGCCTTCTTGCGCTTGAAGCGGGGCAACCCGGCCCGCCCCGCCCGCCAGCCCCGGAACGCCCGCTCGAGGTCCCGGAGCGCCTCCTGGGGGGCGCATTTGGACACCTCTTGCCACCAAGGGGCGTTCTCCCGCTTCCACCGGTTCCACGCCTTGTGAAGCTCCATGGCCGAGGGGATTTTCCTCCCCTCTTCCAAGGCCTTGAGGCACAGGGCGAGGCCCCAGTTGTAGGCCCACCGCGCCGCCCCCACGTGCCGGGCCAGCGCCTGCCGCTGGCCCCGGTTCGGGTCCAGCTCGAACCGGAAAGCCTGCCTCACCCGCATCCCATCGCTCCAGGGCCCGCCGGGCCCGGCGCCGGGCCGAGCGGCGCCCGTAGAGCCGCCCGCAGGCGGAAGTGAGGACCTCCCAAACGTCCCTCACCAGAGGTCGTCCGTCACCTCCCCTTCTTCTGGGGAGGTCCTCCGTCGTCTGGCCGTTACCGTCCAACCATGCCTGTCGCCGGCGGAGGCCCGGACCCTGCAGGCGTGGTCACAAGACGTCAACGCCTACCTGTACCTGACCCAGCCTGTGGGGAATGTTGAGACGATGAGGTGACGGAGCGGCGGCTACAGGAGGCCCTTCTCTTTCCACTCCCGGACCTTCTTCGTCAACGCCGGAACGACCTTGAAGAGGTCTTCCGCGATCCCGTAGTGAGCGATCTTGAAGATCGGGGCCTCGGGGTCCTTGTTGATGGCCACGATGACCTTCGAGCCCTTGATGCCGACGACGTGTTGCATGGCCCCCGAGATGCCGACGGCGATGTACAGCTTGGGAGCGACCGTCTGGCCTGAACTGCCGATCTGGTGCTCGAAGGGAAGCCACCCGGCGTCTACGACGGGCCGGGACGCCCCCAGGGCCGCCCCGAGGGCGTCGGCGAGTTCCTGCACGAGAGCCAGGTTCTCCTTACTCCCGATGCCCCGGCCGACGGCGACGATGATAGGGGCGTTGGCCAGGTCGACCTTCCCCCGGGCGGCCTCGATGCTCCGGATGAGGTGCCGCTGGCCAGACCGCCGGATGTCCGGCGTCAGTTCCAGGACTTCCGGAGACCCACCCGTCCGCACGAGATCGGCCGAGACGGCGCCCGGCTGAAGACCGACGACGTGCGGCCCCGGCCCCGTCAGACGAATCCGGGCGATGAACTTGTTGATGAAGGTCGGCTTGATCAGGACCGGCTCGGCCCCGTCCCAGACGATGCGCTGAACGTCCGAGACCGTCTCGGACCGGAAGGCCACCCCCAGGCGGGCCCCGATGTCATAGTAGCGGTACGTGTGAGGATAGAGGACCCAGACCGGCGGTTCGGTCCGGTCGGCCAGAAACCGCAACGCCTGCAGGAAGGGAAAGGCCGATAGATAGGCCAACTGGGGATGCTTCAATAAGACGATTCTCTCTATCTGATAAACTCGGAGCGCCTCCGCCAGGGGCGCCGGGTCGGCCCCGGCCAGGACGGTCCAGACCCGATGACCCTGACGTTCGGCCAGCTCCTGGGCGGCGGCGACCAGCTCGACCGTTTGCGGATTCAGTCGACCGCCCCGATGGTCGGCGATCGTCCAGACGATGCCCATGGGCGACTCCTCAGCGCGGCCGTTCGGGAGTTCGGCAGATGGGCAGGTCGGGCCGGTGGGTCATTTTCATCCCGACCCCGCTCACAAATTTCATCCCGGTCCCGCCCGCAAAGATTCATCCCAGCCCCGCTCGCAAGACCGGGGTCGGGCACGATCCGGCCGTTCGGGAATTCGGCAGTCCGACCGGTGGGCAGATGGGAGATTCGGTATTGGGGGGTTGGGACCGGACTCCCGAACTGCCGGATTCACAATACCCGCGCTTCCTTCTTCAGCTTCTCCAGGAGCCGTTCGGCGATCTCGTCGGGCGCCCCCGTGAGGAACTCGACCTGCACGGTCTGGACGGGGACTTCCAGGCCGAGCCACTCCAGACGGCTGTGGGTCCCCCGCAGGTCATCCGGCGTCAGGCCGAGGTCCTCCAGCCGTCGGACATCCAGGGGCTTTTTCTTGGCCGCCATGATGCCCTTGAGGGAGGCATACCGGGGCTGATTCGCGCCCGACTGGATCATAAGGACGGCCGGGGGTTCGACCTCAACCTCGTCGAACACGCCGCCTTCCAGCTCCTGCCGGATGTGCAGACGGTCCGGCTGGGGGGCCTCCAGGCCGATGACCAGGGGGAGGGATTCGTAGCCCAGCCATTCGGCGATCACGCCGGCCGTCTGGGCAAACCCCAGGTCCTCCGAGGCGATCCCCGTGATGACTAAGTCCGGGCGTTCGGGTGCCAGGACGGCCGCCAGGACCCGACCCACACAGTAGGGGGACGTCAGTGGGATGCGAGGGTCCGAAACGAGGACGGCCCGGTCACAGCCCATCGCCAGGGCCTTCCGGAGCGCCTCGGTCATCCGCTCGGGTCCGACAGCGACGGCCAGGACCTCGCCGCCCCACCGCTCCCGAAGTTGGAGGGCCGCCTCGATACCGTAGAGGTCCGACTCGTTAATCTCCCAGGCTAAGCCTTCTTCTCGGACCCACCGTCCATCGGGCATGAGGCTCAACGTATAATCCCGGTTCGGAACCTGCTTGACGCATACGGCGACCTTCATGAGAGCCTCCTCCCCATGCCTTCAGGCGGGTTACGGGCTGAGGGTAAAGCAGGATACAGGCATAAGATGCAAGATGCAAGCTTAGCAGAGCCGTTCGGTTGGTAAAAACCCGCGTGAATTCGGCTTTTCCGACCCTTCGGGAAGGACGGTTTTCAAGCTTTGGCAGATAGGCAGTTCGGCAGATGGGCAGATGGTCCCAAAAGCCCTGGGGCTGATCCTTGCCCACCCGGCTTCTATCTGCCTATCTGCCGACCTGCCCATCTGCCGAATGCTTGAAAAACCGTGCTTCCCAGGCGTTGGGAAAGGCTGTGCCGACGCCATTCTCACGAACCGAACGGCTCTGTTAGGTGTGCTTAAGACGGACGACTTGGCGGAGGGCCCGGCGGACTTCGTGGAATTTGGGCGGCTTCTCCAAGACGTAATCGATGACCGGCGGAATCGGGGCTTCGGCCTTCAGGCGGGTCCCCCAGCCGGTCATCAGGATGACAGGCGTCGCCGGCGAGGCTTGCTTGACGGCGGTAGCGACGGCCCGCCCGTCGACGTAAGGCATCCCCAGGTCGGTGATGACGACGTCGAAGGGCGTCCCCCGGGCCAGGGCCGCATGGAAGGCGTCCAGCCCGGCCTGGCCGCCGTCGGCGACCTCGACCTCGTGGCCGTCGCCCTGGAGTATTTCCTTCATGAGCTCCCGCAGGAGGGGCTCGTCGTCGACGACGAGGACGCGCAGGGACCGCTCCAGGGGTCCCCCTTCTTCGGCCGGAGGCCGGGGCCGTCCGGCTTCACCCGTCGGCAGGGGAAAGACGAGCCGAACGGTCGTCCCCCGTCCGAGCTCGCTCTCGATCTGGATGTCGCCCTCGTGCCGTTGCATGACGCCGTAGACGACCGCCAGGCCGAGGCCCGTCCCGGCCTTCCCCTTAGTCGTGAAGAAGGGTTCCAGACAGCGCCGGCGGGTCTCCTCGTCCATACCGACGCCCGTGTCCTGCACCTCCAGGGCGACCCGATCGCCCCGCCGGAACGTGCGAATCGTGAGGACGCCGCCCCGGGGCATCGCATCGACGGCGTTCAGGATCAGATTCACGACGGCTTCCCGGATTTCGCCCTCCTGGCCCAGGACCGTCGGCAGGCCCGGCTCAAGCTCCATGCGGACCTCGATGACGAGCCCCCGCTCCTGCGGGATGTCCCGCCAGCGGGGCCGCGTCAGGTCGACGGCCTGCTCGGCGACCCGGTTGAGGTCGACCGGGAACAGCGTCTCGTCGGCCCCCCGGGATCGGTAGAACTCCCGGATGCGGGCCACGATGTGGGCGATGTCGGCGGCGGCCGTCTTGACGATCTCGAGCTGGCGCCGGACCCGCTCGTTCAGATCCGGCTCCGTCTCCAGCAGGAGCTCGACGTAGCCCAGGATGGGCGACAGGGCGTTGTTGATGTCGTGGACGATCCCGCTGGCCATCTGGCCCAGGGCCCGGAGGCGCTCCTGTTGCATGACGGCCCGCTGGGTCTGCCGCAGGTCCTCGTAAGCCCGTTGCAGGTCCTCCAGGATGCGGGCGTGCTGAATGGCCAGGGCGACGTGCTCGCCCAGGGCCTGCAGGAAGCCCAGGTCCGCCGGGCTGAAGGCGTAGGCCGTCGGCTGAAAGACGGCCAGCAGACCAAAGAGCCGACCATCGACCAAGAGGGGAACGGTCACGACCGAATGGATGCCTGCCCGGACCAGCTTCTGATAAAGCGGCGAGTCGACCGGCAGGTCCGGGATATACAGGACCTTGTCCTCCACGACGCGCCGAAGGACGGCCGGGTCGACGGAGACGACCGCGCCCGGCCCGACTTCGGGGGCCTCGGCGAGGGCCCGGCTCCGGGGACCCACGTGGAGGACCCGGACCGTCTGCGTCGCCTCGTCGTAGAGGCCGATGCCGGCATAAGCGACGGGCATGTGCTCTTCCAGGTACTGAAGCGTGACCTCCAGGATGCTCCGCACGTCCTGGCGTTCGGCGATGGCCCGGACGATGCGGTTCAGGAGGTGCATGCGGGTCAGCTGATACCGGAGTTCTTCCTCCGCCCGCCGCCGGGCCCGCTCGAGCTCCCGCCGCTCCAAAGCGTTCTGGACGGCCGTCGGCAGACGGGTCAGGCTGGTCTTCAGGATGTAGTCGGCGGCGCCCGCCTTGATGCACTCGACGGCGACCTCTTCGCCCTGGGAGCCCGTGACGAGGATGAAGGGCACGTCGGACGCCCGGTCCCGGAGGATGCGGAGGGCCGCCATCGCATCGAACTGGGGCAGGCTGTAGTCGGCCAGGATCACGTCCGGCTCGAAGTCGTCCAGGGCCGCCCGAAAGTCGGCCTCCGTGTCGACCCGCCGGCTCGTGAATACGAGGCCGGCCCGACGGAGCTCCCACTCGACGAGCTCGGCGTCCGTCGGGACGTCTTCGAGGATGAGAATCCGCAGGGGTCGGTCCATACCACTCTCCTCACGTCTCACCCGGAGCCACCCGAGGCGCCGTAGGGACACGGCATGCCATGCCCGACCGGGCCCCGGACCCGACACCCGACGCCCGCACTTTACCGGCGGGGCGGTTCGTTCAGCAACAGCCAGTAGAAGCCCAGCTCGGCGACGGCCTGGACGAACTTCTCGAAATCGACGGGCTTGACGACATAGCTGTTCACGCCCAGACGGTAGCTCTCGACGATGTCCTGCTCCTCCCGGGAGGACGTCACGACGACGACCGGGATCGTCTTCGTCCGATCGTCGGACCGGATGGCCCGGAGGACCTCCAGGCCATCGACCTTGGGGAGCTTCAGGTCCAGGAAAATCACCCTCGGCCGGTCGGTGACCTGCCGCTCGGTATAAGCGCCGGTCCCGAAGATGAAGTCCAGGGCCTCGGCGCCGTCCCGGACGACGTAGACCTTATTGGCTAGGTTGTGCTTCCGGAGCGCCCGGAGCGTCAGTTCGACGTCGTGGGGATTGTCTTCGACCAGGAGGATCTCCACGTCCCGAATGTCCGTCATAGCCTCCCTCCAAAGCGACGTAATGGCGTGACGCCGTGAAGATGGGACGGAGCCGATCCGGCGAGTCCAAGAATGGCGAATGGGCCGGGGTCCATAGCCTGTATCTCGCGACCCCGCTCGGGCGAGCGGGGCCTGGATGAAAATGGCCCATTGGCTCCACTCGCCTACCGGACCGCCGCCCCCACGCCCGGCAACGTGAAGTAGAACGTAGCGCCTTCCCCGACCTGACCCTCGGCCCAGACCCGCCCGCCGTGCCGATGGACGACCCGCCGGACGATGGCCAGGCCGACGCCCGTCCCCTCGAATTCATCGGCCCGATGAAGCCGCTGGAAGACCCCGAACAGCTTGTCGGCGTACCGCATGTCGAAGCCGACCCCGTTGTCCCGCACGTAGTAGACGACCTCGTCGCCCTCGACCCGACCGCCGACCTCGATGACGGCCACGGCCCGGGGACGCGTGAACTTCAGGGCATTCGACAGGAGATTCGCCCAGACCTGCCGGACCATCGCCCGGTCGGCCCGGGCCGGGGGAAGGGGCTGGACCCGCAGGTCGACCGTCCGGCCCGGCTCGGCGGCGACGACCTCGGCCCATACGCTCCGTACGAGCTCGTCCATATCGACTCCCGACATGACCATGGGCGTCCGGGCCAGGCGGGCAAAGGCCAGCAGGTCGTCGATGAGCTGGCCCATCTGGCGGGTGCTCTCCCGGATGATTCCCAGGACCCGGCGGCCTTCCTCGTCGAGCCGGTCGGCGTAGTCTTCCAGGAGGACGCGGGAAAAACCGTCGATGGCCCGCAGGGGCGCCCGCAGGTCGTGAGAGACCGAGTAGGAGAAGGCCTCGAGCTCCCGGTTGGCGGCCTCCAACTGGGCCGTCCGCTCCCGGACCCGCCGTTCCAGCTCCTCGTTGAGGCGCCGGAGCTCCTCTTCCATTCGCTTCCGTTCCGTGACGTCCAGGAGGGTCCCGATGACGGCCGGCCGGCCCTGGAAGAGGGTCCGGGTCCCGTAGACCTCGATGTCGAGGACCCGCCCGTCCTTGGCGATGCCCCGGAATCCGTAGTGGATCGACCGGACCTCGCCGGTCAGCCGCTTCCGGAGATTCTCCTGCACGATGGGCCAGTCCTCGGGATGGGTCAGGTCCTGGGGGCCCCGCCGGTCGGTCAGCTCCTCGACGGTGTACCCAAAGATCTCGGCCATCCGGGGATTCACGTAGCGAAACACGCCGTCCTGTATGAGGTAAACGCCGACGAGGGCCTGCTCGGCAAGGCTCCGGAATTTGGCCTCCGACTCCCGGAGGGCCATCTCGACCCGCTTTCGGTCGGTGACGTCGTGGACGACGACGAGGGCCGCCGGACGGCCCTGATACTCCAACTCGTGGGTCGTGACCTCGACATAGAGAAGGGCGCCGTCTTTTCGAACGTGCCGCCACTCGCCGGCCTGCCGGAGGGCCGGCCGCTCCGTGGCGAGATACTCCAGCAGGCGGGGGACGTCCTCCGGGGGCCGGATGTCCGTGATGCGCATTCGCAGAAACTCATCCCGGCTGTAACCGTAGTGGGCGACGGCCGCCTCGTTGACGTCCAGGAACGCCAGGGTCTCCCGGTCGAAGACCCACATCGGGAGGGGGCTGTTGTGAAACAGCAGGCGGAAGCTCGCCTCCTGCTCGTGCAGGACGGCCTCCTGCCAGGTCAACCGCCGGCGGAGGGCCTCGTTCAGCCGCTCCAGCTCCCGGCGGGCCCGAAAGAGCTCGACGAAGACGGCGACCTTCGACCGCAGGACGGCCGGGATGACGGGCTTCACGAGGTAGTCGACGGCCCCGGCCCCGTAGCCTTGAAGCCGGGACTTCCGCTTGGGACGCGTCGCCGTCAAAAAGATGATGGGCGTCCGGCAGGACGGCTCCCGTCGGCGGACCCAGGCGGCGACCTTGAAGCCGTCGATGTCGGGGAGTTCGACGTCCAGGACGATGACAGCAAAGTCGGCCGTTTGGACGTGTCGAAGGGCCTCGGCCCCCGAGCGGGCCTTCACGAGACGGACGTCCAGGCCCCGGAGGGCTGACGCCAGGACCCGCAGACTGGCCGGCTCGTCATCGACCAGCAGGACGGGTACGTCTTCGGATGACAGGACGCCCTGATCTTCAGCGACGGGCACGTCTCAACTCTCGATCACGTCTTCGGTAGGGGCGACCGGCCCCTTCACCCCTGGAGGGAAAGGGAGGGGAGCCGCTTCTACACGTAACGCCTCAGAACGCTGGCCGTCGTGCCGGCATTCGTGATAAGGTCGGGTTTGAAACCCACCTCTACGAACACCTAACACCGAATCCCGAAATTCATTTTACCCTCTTCGGTCCGACCCCTGCAACCGTCCGGACGGCGCCGGGTCGGATGCGGGTCCCCCGCGTCCGGCCCGTCTCGAACAGCTCGGCCAGCCGCTCCGGACGGCGGCCGTTGACGACCCAGGTCTCGAATCGGGCCCGGGCCAGGAGATGGGGCAGGTAGCCGTCCACGCCGCCGAGCCGACCCGTCCGAAGGCGTTCGGCCAGCTCGGCCGCCGTCATCTCTTCGACCAGCGGGACGGTCGGGTCCTGACTCGGGTCGCCGTCGAAGAGGCCGTCCACGTCCTTAAGGAGGACCAGCCGTCGGGCCTTCAACCGGAGGGCGGCCCAGGCGGCGATGGAGTCCGACGTGACGGCCCATGTATGAGGAAGGGGGTCGAAACGCCGCAGGAGGTCGCCCGGAAGCAGGACCGGCGTCCGATCCGTTCCGGCGAGCCGTCGGGCGTCCCGGAAGGTGAACACGGGGGCGGCGTCGGGGATGAGGTCGCTCAGGAGGTAGCCGTACTGGTCGACGGCCCGGATGGCCATCCAGTGGGCCGTCGCCTCCCGGAGGGGGAAGCGGGCCGCCGCCTGACGGACCGTCTCGGCAAAAGCCCCGCCGCCGGGGACGACGACGAAGGGCCACCGACGGGCCAGCCGTCCGATGACGGGACACAAGGGCTCGAGGCCGCCCCGCTCGCCCAGACTGCCGCCGACCTTCAAGACCGTGATGAGTTGGGTCATGGCTCATAGGTCATGGCTCATGGCCATCAGCCATGAGCCAATTCGTGAGTAAGGAGGCCGCCGCCACGCAGGGGGCGACCCGGCCGCCGGCGGAGCCCCAGGCCATCGGGGGTTCCAGGAGCCGCAGGCCCATTCGTCGAGCCACCTCCACGGCCAGAAAGGCGCCCGTCCCCAGGGGCAGGACGGGGAGGTCCGCTGGCTCCCCCAGGCGGGACCGGACCTTTCGGACGGCGGTCTCGACCTGCTGAAGCTGACGCTCGTAAATGTAGTCCGCTATGGCGTCGATCTCGGCCGGCGTCAACTGTTCGATATCGGCGCACACGAGGCGGGCCAGCCGCTCTCGGGCGAACTCGACCGTCGGGGGCCGGCCGTCCGGCGTCGGGCACGTGTAGTCCTCCGGCCGGATGCGTCCCAGGACGAGGTAAACGTCGCCCGTGACGGCAAAGTATTCGCTCGAAACGGGGCAGAAGCGGCCCCGGAGGGGCACGGACCGGACGACGGCCGCCAGGGGCGTGCGGAGGACCCCCGTGTAGACGAGTTCCCCGTGGAGGAGGCGGTCCAGGTCCGTCCGACCGAGGGCGGCCACCCGGCCGTCCACGACGGGGACGACGTCGGTCGTCGTACTGCCGACGTCGAGGACGAGGGCATTCCGATAAACCTCCGCCACGTAGAGGGCCGTCGCCAGCCAGTTGTTGGCCGCAAAGTCGAGGGGTCGGTCGTAGGCCTCGGCCCGGGGGACCCACTCGCCCGTCAGGCTCAACACGTAGACGGGCGTCTTCGGAAAGGCGATCCCTACGCTGTCTAAGACGAACCGGACGCCCTCCCGTTTCGTCCGGAACACGTCAGATAGCTCGGCCGTCATCGTCAGGGCCATCGCCTGCGGGGGTCGGTCCGTCAGCTCGGCGAGGACGTCCCGCAGGAGGTCCGGCAGGCGGTCTTTGGCCCGCCAGACTTCGAAGGGTCGGGTGACGACGCGGACGTCCGGGACGGCATCGGCCTCATACCGCACGAGGGCCGCCTTTGTGTGCACGCCGCCGATGTCCCAGCCGACGATGGACATGGAAATCATCAGACCCCGGACGCCGGGTCCCCGTGGAGGCTCACTCAGAAGGCCGGGAGGCCGGGATGTACTGGCCGTACTTCCGCTTGAAGCGGTCGATACGGCCCTCCGTGTCGACGTACTTCTGCTGGCCCGTAAAGAAGGGATGACACTTCGAACAGATCTCGACCCGGATCTCCGGCTTGGTCGAGCGGGTCACGAACGTGTTCCCACAGGCGCAGATGACCCGGGCGATGACATACTGCGGATGAATATCCTTCTTCATCGGTCGATTCCCCCGAGATGGATTGGGAATTGCGCATTGGATATTGCGGATTGCGAATTGTGGATGACGGGTGGAGACACCGCCACGACGGCCAGCATTCCAAGAATATCACGTCCAGTCAGATCGGCCCTCAATTCCCAATTCGCAATTCGCAATATCCGTTCAATTCCACTCAATTCCACCGTCCCGGAATCGGGGTCCGGCAGTCAGGACATCGGCCCTCGACGAGCCGGTATTCCAGGACCCGGAAGCCGTAGCGCCGGATGACGGCCCGGCGGCACGTCGGGCAGTAGGTGTCCTCGTAACCGTCGACCATGCCGGGCAGGTTGCCGGCGTACACGTAGCGAAGGCCCTCCTCGTAGCCGATCCGGGCCGCCCGGATGAGGGTCTCGGGCGGCGTGTCGTCCGGGTCGGTCATCTTGTAGTCCTTGTGGAAGGCCGTCACGTGCCACGGGATGTCCGGCGAGACCGACACGAGGAAGCGGGCGATGTCCCGAAGCTCCTCGTCCGAGTCGTTGAAGCCCGGCACGACGAGCGTCACGACCTCGACCCAGAAGCCCATCTCGACGGTCATCCGGATCGTCTCGAGGACCGAGTCGAGGCGCCCGCCCAGCTTCCGGTAGTTCCGGTCCCGGAACGACTTCAGGTCGATCTTGTAAAGGTCGGTCCAGGGTCGGAGGAACTCCAGGACCTCGCGGGTGGCATTGCCGTTGCTGACGTAGCCCGTCCGGAGGCCCCGCTGTTTGGCGACCCGGAAGATGTCGACGGCCCACTCGCTGGTGATGAGGGGTTCGTTGTACGTACTGACGACGACCTGGCAATCGTAGCGCTCGGCCAGACGGACCATCTCCTCGGGCGTGACCGCCTCGGGCGGGACGCCGGCGACGGGGTCCCGGAGAGCCTGGGACGTCACCCAGTTCTGGCAATTGGAAACGGCCAGGAAACCCGCCAGATAGGTATGCTCTTCTTCGACTTCCATGTTGTAGACGAAGCCTTCGTACTCCGTCCGGGTCACGTCCCGCAGGGGGATTAAGTAGTAATCGTTTGTTTCGATAATTTTACGACGGACCTTCCTGTCTTCATACCAAACGACTGTGAACTGGGGATTCGCGAGCCGGACCGGACGACCGAGGACCCTTCCCTCTGGAGGCCGAGGGGTCGAGTAAATGGATGGGAAGTACCCCAGCTTCAGGGCCAGCCATGCGATCCCATAGGCCAAAGCGGGAGAGACCGTCGTCACGCTGACCTTCCCATTCGGGTCGCGATGGCCATCGCCCTCGATAAAGGCTTGGAGAAAGGCCTCTACGACCGGCCGGGGTGCGTCGAAAAGGATCTCGGGGACCCGCTTCTCACGAGCCCGGCCACCGGCCAGGGCTTGAAAAAGAAGGGCCGCCGAAACCTTCCCCACAGAGACTCGAAGGGTCGTCGGACACCGTATCACAGCGGCTTTCAATCCCAAACACCGACCTAAGGCGTCCCGGACCTTCTCAGCCAGATGCCTTTCGTGAGGCGCGAAGCTAAAGTGGAGCACCATGCTATTCGGGCGTCGAGCCCCCCGCGTGACGGAGCCCCCCGCACAGTAGTATCCCAGTAAACGAGCCATTTCCACGTCCAGTGGGATGTGAAGCGGAATCCCAGGGCGGTGTTCCTTGGGGAACCGTAAAGTATTCCCCTCCACGATAGGTCCACCGGACCGGACGTCATCTCCAAGGCCGCGGGTCATCCTGCTACGCACATGCCGGATGGATGAAGGACTTCGACTCAGACGTGCCCCTATCTGACGAGATGTCTCTCCACGACCTGTGGACTCTAAGATGAGCCGACGTTCCTCGGGTGTCAGCCTCCAAGGAATCCGGTACGCCGCCCGATAGGACCCCAGAGTTCGGGCGACGTCTATGACCTGGGGAGAGGAAAAAGCAAAGCGCCGGGGAATCGCCACGTAATGGCGGGGTGTCAAATCCTTCGCATAGACCGGTCGAGGCGGAACATGGACGTCATCGGTCGCATAAATGCGGTGGTCCGGCGTGCATCGGAGCTCCGGCAAATAATAGGGCTTCAGGACGACCATCGGGCCACGGTAGGGGTGTCGGAAGATCGCCCGAACCTTCCGGAGATGGCCGGAAGACGTCACAGCCGACAGGCTTTCCGGATAAGCGATCTCTGCGTCCGGCATCCGTTCGCGTCGAGACGTACCCTGAAAGAGGTCCTCCCATCGGACAGGTCCCCTTTGAGTGACGACGTACGTATCGCCCGGGAAGCAATAGGAACAATGAAGGTCACAGCCGAGCATGCCGAAGCTCAGGGCCCGGGCGCCGGGCCAGGCGTGGAAAAAGGGCTTCTTCTCGATGGGGTCGACCTGAAGGGCGGCCACGTAACCCCAGGGGACGTAGAGGACGCCGCCCCGATTGAAGCGGACCTTGCAGACGCCCCGCTGGCCGTCGAAGATGACGCACCGGTGGCCGCAGGCGTAGCAACGGACGCGATTGTTTTCCAGGCGCTCGTACAGTACGCCCGGCCGCGTCGCCGCATCCAGGACGTCGGCCAGCGTTAGAGCAACCTTCGCCATGCGTCGGTCCCTCCGGACTGTCGATCCAAATTTAGGCGGAACCCCCGGCCTTTACCATCGGCGTCAGAAAGCATATCCGATGGGCATATTCCGCGGCGGGTCATCTGTTCCAGCGTATGGTCTGGACGCCGGCGTCCCAAGGACCACCGGAGCGCCCGCCGTCATGCGGGCGTTTGAAAACACATACATCGTCACTTCCCCGGCTGGAAGCCGACGATGCCCATGTCGACGAGCTTCTTCAGGAGGATGTAAAAGCGCTCCTCCGAGACGGGGACCAGGTTCCGAAGGGTCTTGAGGTCGTAGAGGCCGTTGATGCGGGTGACCATGAAGCCTTGCATGGGGTCCAGGCGGTACCGGACGAGGTCGTCCAAGCTGATACGTAGGACGGGAATGGCCGTCGGCGGGACCTGGTCTCGAAACTGCTGGATGACCTTCCCGTAGACGAGGCCCTGCAGGGCGTGGACTTCCTGCGGGAGGTCGGTGTAGTGGCTTTCGATGTACTCGACCATCCGGAGGGCCTCGTCGAGTCGGCCCTCCCGGACTTTGACCTGACAGGCCTCGACCAGCATCCCCAAGGGGATCTGGGGGCGTTCCGTATCCTGCTCGATAGGTACCTCACTGGTAATGGCCACGACCCGCTTCTCATAGAGCTGAGCGGCGATGCGGACGACCTCGAAGTCTGTCTCGTACAGGAGGAGGGCGATCTCCCGCAGGGACCGACGTCCGTTGATGAGACGGAGGACCCGCTCGGCCCGGGGGTCCGACCGAAGCTCCGACGGGAGGACAGCGTCCGACGCTTTCTGAAGGATCGTCCGCTCTAAGGCCGGCAGGACCTGCCGGATGCGTTCCCACTCGTCCTTGCGGTAGACACCCTCCATGATGATGGCCTCGACGGGCAGGCCGAGGGGGACGATCTCGTAGGGCGGCGCCTCGCCGGCGTGAAACTCGAAGGTCGCCTCGGGGCTTAAAAACAGCGAGTAGACCGTATCGCAGGCCTTCTCCCGCAGGGCACTCTTGAGTTGCTCCTCGGTCAGCCAGCCCTTTTCGATAAGCAGACGGCCCAGGACCCGGCCCGTCTGGATCTGCTCCTCGACGGCCTTGATGAGCTGGGCTTCCGAGATCCAACCCCTCCGGAGGAGGAATTGGCCCAAAAACTCCCGGGGGTCCGATGAAGAAGCCGCCACGAGGGCACCGTTCTGGAAGAACAGCTTTTTCCGGACGGGGCCGACTTGAAAGACGAGGGCGCCCGTTTGTTGGCTCTCGCTAAGCCAACGGAGCAGGTCGGGCAGGGACATCGTTTTGAGAGTCCCCCGAATCTCCACCTTCTGCACTCCTGCGGATCAGCTTTCAGTCTACCGTCCTTCCGGCCCGGAAGCAACCGCTAAGGCCTGGACTTGAGCGGCCGTGACGCCCGTAACCCGGACGACCTTCCGACGGGAAGTGGGCCCGACCAGGACCATTACCGCCGGCTCCGGCCGAAAGGCCTCATCCCCGCCCCCTGCCAGCCCCCTGATGCCCGAGTTCCCAAACCCCCGAACTCCCGAATTCCCGAACCCCCGACCGGCCCGTCGGCCCAAGACCACTGCTTGTCACTCCGTCCCTTCAAAAACTGTCCGCCCCGAAGGTTCGGAAAG
Organism: bacterium HR11; assembly: GCA_002898535.1. Taxonomy (NCBI): domain Bacteria; species bacterium HR11. The sequence goes on along the minus strand of BEHN01000021.1, from coordinate 15,612 downwards.
GCCGAATCCATACGGGTTTTCACGAACCGAACGGCCCGGATAAACGGTTTGTATCTTGCATCCTGCATCTCGTGTCCTGTATCCTGCATCTCGTAGGATGCCCATCGTCCCATGGACACGGCTCACGTTTGTACCGATTTGGCCGAGGCCGTCCGGCTCGTCCGCCGATGGCAGGCGGAGGGTCTCCGTGTCGTGATGGCCAACGGTTGTTTCGACCTCATCCACGGGGGTCATGTCTGTTACCTGCGGGCGGCCGCCGCCCTGGGAGACCGCCTGATCGTAGCCGTCAACGACGACGCCTCCGTCCGCCGGCTGAAGGGACCCGGCCGACCCGTATTTCCCCTGGAACAGCGCCTCCGTCTGGTGGCGGCCATCGCCGGTGTAGCGGCCGTCTTCCCCTTCGAAGACCCTGATGTCACTCGAATCTTGGCCGAACTGCGACCTCATGTTCACTGCAAGGGAGGCGACTACGAGACCCCATCGGCCATCCCGGAGTACCCCGTCGCCGTCCGGTTGGGTATCGAGAGCCGTATCGTCGGGGGCCCCAAAATTCAGTCTTCCCGCTGGCTGGTCCCCCTGTGGCGTCGGCTTCGGGAGTTGGACCCCCTCAGGGCGGAGCGGACATGACGGGTATCCCTATGCCCTCGGCTTCACCCGTCGTTGAACCGGCGCCGGAGGCCGCCGTCCGTCGCCTCGCCCCCATCAAGGTTCTCGTCGTCCGCATGAGCTCCTTTGGAGACATCGTCCACACGATCCCGGCCGTCGCCATCCTGCGTCGCCACTTTCCGGAGGCTGTCATCGACTGGCTTGTCCAGGCCGGGTATGACCGTCTGGTCTCGATCATCGAAGGACTCCATCGAGTGTGGACCCTGTCGGGCCGGGTCCTGCGGCGACATACTTTGCTTCAAAGGTCTCTGCGGGCCGAACGATACACGTGGGCCATCGACTTTCAGGGTCTCCTCAAGAGCGCGGTCTGGACCTGGCGGAGTCGGGCGGCCTTTCGCCTGGGATTCCACAAGTCGGATTTGTGGGAATCCATCGCCGGGGTTTTCTACAACCGGCGCCCGACGATCCATTCCCTTGAACAGGCACGACTCCATGTAATCGAGAAAAACGCCCTGCTCTTGACGGGCATGGGCCTGGAGCCTGAAGCCATCCGGCAGGCCCTGCAGGATCTGGCCGACCCGGCCGAACGGGCCGGTCTGCTGACGGTCCCCCCGAAAGTCGGCGAGCGACCTCGAGCATGGCTAAGGGCGCAAGGTCTTCGACCGAGGTCTTTTTGGGTTTTCCAAAGCGGGGCCGCCCAGACCGCCAAGCAATGGCCCATGGAGGCCTGCCGTCAGATCGTCCTGGACGTGTACGAGCGGACCCGCCGGCCCGTCGTGATCCTCGGCGGGCCCCAGGAGGTCGAACGGACTCGGGCCCTCTGGGAAACCGTCCGACAGGCGGACGCCCGTATGGCGCCGCCTTGGGACTGGGGCGAGTTGACCGTGTTGTTGCGAGCGGCCGCCGTCATCCTCGGACCTGACACGGGGGTCCTCCACCTGGCCGACTTTCTCGGGACCCCCGTCGTGATGGGCATGGCCCATGCGCCGGCTTACCGAAACGGGCCCTTTTTCACGCGTACGGTCAGTCACGCCGTCGAGATCGGGACCCGGCCCGAACGGATGGACAAGGCATGCCTATCGGGCCTTCAAGACGCCTTAATGCGGGTCTTGCTATCGACGCCGGGCGCCGGGGACTGAAAGATAGGAGATGCGAGATACGGAATATGGAGGGCCAGAGGCCTCGACGACGGCTTTGCCCGTCCCCTGACCCTATCTGCCGACCTGCCGACGGCCCATCTGATCATGGCGAATGGCGAATGGCGAGTAGCGAATAGCGAACGGCGATAGGTAGAATAGATCCCCATCCCTATCTCCCTACCTCCCTATCTGCCGACCTGCCCATCTGCCCAATCCTGCATCTTGCATCCTGCATCTCGCATCTCCTATCTTTCATCCCTATGAAACGGTGGGTCGCCGTCGTTCATCTGCCGCCGCTTCCGGGAAGTCCCCTCTACGAGGGTCCTCTCTCGGCCATCGTGGACCGGGCCGTCGAGGAAGCCCGACGGCTCACGGAGGCCGGCGCCTGGGCGGTCCTCCTGGAAAACTTCGGGGACCGGCCCTTTTACCGGCGACGGGTGCCGCCGATCACCGTCGCCGCCATGACCCACGTGGCAAGCCGGGTCGTCGCTCAGGTCGGCTGTCGTATCGGCATCAGTATGCTTCGCAACGACGCCCTGTCCGGTCTGGCCGTGGCGGCCGCCGTCGGGGGTCATTTCATCCGGGTCAACGTCCTGACAGGCGTCGTACTGACCGACCAGGGCCTGGTATCGGGCCCGGCGGCCCGTCTGCTCCGTTACCGGCGGTACTGGTCGGCCCCGGCGGTCGAGGTCTGGGCCGATTTCCGGGTCAAGCACGGGCATCCCCTGGTCGAGCGCCCCGTCGAAGACGAACTGGCCGACCTGCTCGAGCGGGGCCTGGCCGACGCCGTCATCGTCAGCGGCCCCCGGACGGGACAGCCGCCGGACCCGGCATGGGTCCGGCGGATCCGGCAGGCGGCCCCAGGAGCCGTCCTCTGGCTCGGAAGCGGGGCGACGCCCGAGAATCTGGCCGACTTCCTGCCCTTCATCGACGGCGTCATCGTCGGGAGCTACCTCCGGGAGGGCGGCGTGGCCGGTCGGCCCTTAGACCGGCGGAGGGTCGAACGATGGGTCCATGCCTGGCCGACATCGAATCCGTCCGAGTCGAGCGGGTCTCCGTCTCCGAGGGGGCGCCGGTCGAGGTCCGGCGGGTCCTGATCGTCCAGAATCGGCCCGGCGAAATTCCGTGGGCCCGGCTGGAAGAGACGCTTCGGCGGACGGGGTCGGACCTCGTGGTCTTTCCCGAGTATGCCTGGTACGGCCCGTCGGACCGGCATGGGTCGGTCGCCGACCGCTACGCGGGTCTCCTCGCCGAGGTCCGGGCGGCCACCCGGACGTGGCCGGCGTGGGTCGTCGCCGGCACGCTCCTCCGCCGTCGGCCCGACGGCGCCCTGGAGAGCGTCAGCCACCTGCTGTATGGCGGTGAGGTCCGGGGCTCTTACGTCAAGGTGAACCCCACGGACCGGGAGCGACGAGTCGGGATTCGGGCCGGTCGGACGCTGACCCTCTGGGAAGTGGACTCGGCCCGATGGCTCCCGCTCATCTGCGCGGACGTGTTCTGCCAGGACCGGCTGATGGGCCTGTTGGAGGATTTTGGGGACCCCGGCCTGCAGGTCGTCGTCGTCCCGACGGCTTCTCCGTACCGAGCCGGCGAACCCGTAGAGGCCAAGTGGGAGCGGGACGAGCGGATCTTCCGGGCTTTAGCCCGACGGGTCGGAGCCCCCGTCGTGAAGGCCTGCTGTACGGGCCTCTTATTTGGCCATCGTTTCCAGGGCCGAAGCCTCGTGGCGACTCCCAGGGGCATTCTCTGGCGGGTCGAACCGGACGAGGAGCATCGACCCCTCCTGGCCCTCGTGGACCTCCGGGGGGCGACCCCGCCCCTTATCGAGCGACTCCCCTGACAGCGCCATAAGGGTCGACTCATGGCGGATGGTGCATTGCTCGTAGAGCCATGAGCCCACAGGCTCATCTACCGACCTGCCGAACTGCCCATCTGCCTTACCGTCTTATGGCCTCCGTTCAAAAGGCCTCGACGATGAATTGGAGGGGGTTCAGGGGCTGATTCTGGTAGCGGACCTCGTAGTGAACGTGGGGCCCCGTACTGCGGCCCGTCGAGCCGACGAGACCGATGACCTGCCAACGTTTGACCATGTCCCCCTTATGGACCAGGACCTTCGAAAGGTGGCCGTAGTATGTGAAGATCCCAAAGCCGTGGTCGATGATGATCAACTGGCCATAGGTCCCCTGCGGCCCTACAAAGACGACCTGACCGGCGGCCGTCGCCACGACCGGCGTCCCATACGGGGCAAAGACGTCCACGCCCGTATGAAAATCGGGAGCCCCCGTGAAGGGGTCGATGCGGGCTCCAAACCCGCTGATGACATAGCCCCGGACCGGTAAGATCGAAGGCGTCGCCGACAGGGCGACGGACTTCTGCTGAAATACCTCATACAGCTGATTGAGTTGCGCTTGTAAGGCCTCCACCTTCTGCTGACTCTGGGCCAGGAACCACTGTTGCTCTAACAGATGGGCCCGGCCGACCGTCTGGGGCGTGGGGGCCGACTCCCCGCCGATGCCCGCGATTTGAGGGATGTTGCCACCGGCCGTCGCACCGGCGATGACCTGCAGACGCCGGACCTGCTGTTCCATCCTCTCCAAGTCCGACTGGAGGCGGTAAGAGTACTGTCGGACCTTCGTAAAGTCCTGTTTCATCTGCTCGTATTCGTCCTCCATCCGGACCAGGCGTTGATACGAGCGTTGAAGCCAGACGTAGTGGGTCGTCACGAAGACCGACCAGCCGAAGAGGCTGGCGCTCAAGACCACGAGGACCGACAGAAGACGCCGATGGAAGTGAAACCGGACGGTGTCCTGGGCCGGATCGTCGGGAATCAAGCAGACCGTCCACCCCCCCTCACGACGAGCCTTCGGATTCATGCATTCGCCCTCCCCCGCAGGGTATCTCGTCGCGATGGCTGGATATACTCTAAAAAGAGAAGCAAGGCCCCCTATTATGCCGGAATCGACCGGAAAGGGCAAGTCACCGGCCGACTTTGGGTACCGGGGCGGCTCCGGACTATAATGACCCCCCACCGAGGGATCCCTTGGGACCCTACAGGACCCCTGACTATCGCAAGTCGGGATTGGGTCCCGGAGGCGCGGTATGAGGTGCGATTCTCGATTCCCAGGGGGTCAAATCTGTCCGATCGCCCTTCGGAGCCGAAGCATCATCCTGTTCATTGCACTTTTGGCGGTGGAGACGGGGCCGATGACGCGTCCGACGATGGGCTCTGCAGACCCGTCGGCCGATGGTCGAGCCGAACGGGTGGCTTCCATCCAGGCGGCCCTCCGGGCGGCGGGCCTCGACGGCTGGCTTCTGGCCGACTTCCGGGGTCGGAACGTCTTGGCCATCCGGGTCCTTCGGCGGGAGACCGAACAGATGGGCACGCGCCGGTGGTTCTACTGGATCCCGGCCCAGGGTGAACCTGTCCGCATCTGTCACGCCATCGAGCCCCGGTGTCTGGACGGCTATCCGGGGACCCTGCGGCTGTACGCCGGCTGGCGTCAGCTCCACGAGGCCCTCCGGGCGGCCCTCCAGGGGGCCCGGCGGGTCGCCATGGAGTATTCCCCGAACAACGACATCCCCTACGTGAGCCTCGTCGATGCGGGGACCGTCGAGCTCATCCGGGGCTTCGGTGTCGAGGTCGTCAGCTCGGCCGACCTCGTCCAGCAGTTTGAGGCCGTCTGGACGGACGAACAGCGGGCCATGCACATGGAGGCCGCCCGCAAGCTCCTTCGGATCAAGGACCGGGCCTTCCTGTACATCCGGCAGGCCCTCCTCCGCGGTCGGCCCATCACGGAATACGACGTCCAGCAGTACATCTGGCGCCTGTACCGGCAAGAAGGCCTCGTCGCCGACCACCCGCCCATCGTGGCCGTCAACCAGAACGCCAGCAATCCCCATTACGCCCCGACGAAGACCGAGCATGCCCCCATCCGGATGGGCGACCTCATCCTCATCGACCTGTGGGCCAAGCTGAACCGGCCGGGGGCTGTTTATGCGGACACGACGTGGATGGCCTATGCCGGGAAGGAAGTCCCCCCGAAGTACGCCGAAATCTTCCAGATCGTCTACGAGGCCCAGTCGGCGGCCTACGACCTGATCGCCCAGCGTTTTCGGGCCGGCCAGCCCGTCTACGGGTGGGAGGCCGACGAGGCCGCCCGGGGCGTGATCCGGCAGAAGGGCTACGGGGACTATTTCATTCACCGCACGGGCCACAGCATCGGCCAGGAAGTCCACGGCAACGGGGCGAACTTGGACAACCTGGAGACCCGGGACGGCCGGCGACTCCTGCCGGGGACGGGCTTTTCCATCGAGCCCGGCATCTACCTGCCCGAGTTTGGCGTCCGAAGCGAGATGGACGTGTACCTGGACCCCGAGCAGGGGCCGGTCGTCACGACGGTGCCCCGGCAGACGGCCATCATCCCCCTCTTGAGCTGGCGTCCGGCGGGGGGCCCATGACCGAGTCGGTGGCGGGGTTCTTGGCGGCCGTCGGCGTGGGCTTTCTGGCCCAGATCATCGACGGGACGCTCGGGATGGCCTACGGGACCGTCTCGACGGCCTTCCTCTTGAGCTTGGGACTCTCGCCGGCCGTCGCCAGCGCCAGCGTGCACACGGCCGAGGTCTTCACGAGCGGCGTCTCGGGCCTGTTCCACCTGCGGTTCGGCAATGTGGACCGGGGCCTCTTTCGCAGATTGGTCGTCCCGGGCGTCCTCGGGGGCATCCTCGGGGCTTACGTCCTGACGGCCGTCCCGGCCCACCGGATTCGGCCCTTTGTGGCGGCCTACCTGACGGTCATGGGCGCCGTCATCCTATGGCGGACCTTCCGACGACCCCATCCGAGGCCGGACCGGGCCCGGGCCGGGGTTCCCCTTTTGGGCTTCGTCGGGGGATTCCTGGACGCCGTCGGGGGCGGCGGTTGGGGGCCCATCGTGACCTCGACGTTGGTCGCCCGCGGGAATCATCCCCGCCTCACCGTCGGGTCCGTCAACCTGGCGGAGTTTTTCGTGACCGTCGCCCAGGCGGCGACGTTCTTTGCCGTCCTGCGGCTCACGCACGGGCGCATCGTCCTCGGCCTGATCGCCGGCGGCGTGATGGCGGCCCCCGTGGCGGCCTATCTGGCCCGGCGGCTCCCGACGCGGCTCCTGATGGGCCTCGTCGGGGGCCTCATCATGGCCCTGAGCCTGCGGGTCCTCATAGGGAGGCAGTGAGGCAGAAGGGCGATTCGGTGTTGGGTGTTGGGTCCAAAGAAGACTCCAGACCATAGACCACAGACCTGATGGAGTTATCGGGATACCTCGTCTCGAGACGCAGTGAACCGGGTCTCCGAAACAGGTCTATGGTCCGTGGTCCGTGGTCTTTCTTACCCAACACCTAACACCGATCCTCCCAGCCCTCGTACTTGCCCGTGCCCCGGCGGAGGCCGTGCCGGCGAATAAATGCCTCCAGGGCTCGCAGGGCCCGGACGGCCATCTCTCGATACCGGCGGTCCTTCGGGCGGACGGGCGGGTCCAGGGGCGGCAGGAGCCCGAAGTTGATGTTCATCGGGGCAAAGTGTTTGGGGTCGGCCGTCGTGATGTAGTGGGCCAGGGCGCCCATCGCCGTCTCCCGGGGCCACACCAGGGGCGGCTCGCCCCGGACGAGGCGAGCCGCATTCACGCCGGCGATCAGACCGGCGGCCGCCGACTCGATGTAGCCTTCGACGCCCGTCAACTGACCGGCCAGGAACAGGTCGTCCCGGCCCTTGAACTGATACGTCGGCCGCAGGGCGACAGGGGCGTTGACGTAAGTGTTCCGATGGACGTACCCGAAGCGGAGGAACTCGGCATGCTCGAGGCCCGGGATCAGGCGGAAGACCCTCTGCTGTTCGCCCCACCGGAGCGTCGTCTGAAAGCCGACGAGGTTGAACATCGTGCGTTCGGCATTCTCCGGCCGAAGCTGGACGACGGCGAAGGGCCGCCGGCCCGTGCGGGGGTCCCGGAGACCCGTCGGTCGGAGGGGCCCATAGGCCAAGGTGAGATACCCCCGGCGGGCCATCTCCTCGATAGGGAGACACCCCTCAAAGAACGGGACCTGCTCGAAGTCATGGGGCGCATGCCGCTCGGCCGTCGTCAGGGCCTCCCAGAAGCGTCGGTAGTCTTCTTCGGACATCGGGCAGTTCAGATACGCCGGCTCGTCCCGGTAGCGGGCCCCCCAGAAGCATCGCTCGTAATCGATCGTCTCGGCGTCCACGATAGGCGATACGGCGTCGTAGAAGTACAGGAAGTCAGACCCGATGAGGCGGCGGAGGGCCTCGGCGAGGGCCTCATGGGTCAGGGGGCCCGTGGCGATGACGGCCGGCCCGTCGTCGGGGATGTCCGTCACGGCCGCCCGTACGACGGTGATCCGGGGATGGCCCTCGATGGCCTCGGTGACGGCCTGGGCGAATTTCTCCCGGTCCACGGTCAGGGCGCCGCCGCCCGGAATGGCCGCCCGGTCGGCACAGCGGATGATGAGGGAGTCCAGCCGGCGCATCTCCTCCTTCAGGAGGCCGGCGGGCTTATCGATGAGGTCACTCCGGAGGCTGTTACTGCAGACGAGCTCGGCGAGGTCGCCCGTCTTGTGGGCGGGCGTCATGACCTGGGGTCGCATTTCGTAGAGGACGACGGGGATGCCGAGCTGAGCGGCCTGCCAGGCCGCCTCACAGCCGGCCAGCCCGCCGCCGACGACGATGACCCGACCGCTTTCGGAACACGACATCGGCGTGACCTCAAGGTGGACCCAGCAAGGGGCTCCGTATAAGATGCGAGATGCGGGATACAGGATGCAAGACGAGATGTAGCCGACCCCTTATCCCTTTTGAGCGGTCCGACCTTAGACGATGGACCCCGGAGGCCGCAGGGTCTCGGTAAGTCCCTTCATCTCCTCTCAAAAGGAGGCCATCCCGATGGCCTGGAACGACTCGTGACTCTGGTCCGGTCGATCGTCCACGGTCTATGGTCTATCGTCAAAGGATAGATATCCATGCATCGTGCATGGATGCAGGAGGGATCCCCCCATGGAGACGGCCTTAGTGACCGGCGGAGCCGGCTTTCTGGGCTTACAGCTCGTGCGACGCCTCCAGGATGAGGGCGTGGCCGTCCGCATCCTGGACCGGGAGCCGCCCGACGAGACCTGGCTGGCCCGGCCGGCCGACTTCGTCGAGGGTGACATCCGGGACCCCTCGGTCGTGGCCCAGGCCGTCCGGGACGTGGAGGTCGTGTTCCACCTGGCGGCCGTCCTGCCGGTGGCCAAGGCGGGTCGGGCCTACGACGAGGTCAATGTCCACGGGACCCGTCTTCTCCTTGAGGTCTGTCAGGCGAACCGGGTCCGCCGGGTCGTGTTCGTTTCGAGCAGTGCCGTATACGGGATTCCCCGGCGGTGCCCCGTCACTGAAGAGACGCCCTTTCGACCCCTGGGCGCCTACGGTCGGTCGAAGGCCCGGGCCGAGCAGGTGTGTCGGGCATTCCGGGCCCGGGGCCTGGACGTCATGGTCCTCCGGCCCCGGACGGTCATCGGTCCCGGCCGGGGCGGCATCCTGACGCTCCTGTTTCGGTATGTCGCCGAGGGCCGTCGCGTGTACCTCATCGGTCGGGGGACGAATCGGTTTCAGCTCATCAGTAGCGAGGACCTCGTCGAGGCGTGCGTCCGGGCCGCCCGGGCGGCTGTCCCCGGGGATGACTTCAACGTCGGCGCCGCCGAGTACCGGACCTTGCGGGAAGACCTCCAGGGCCTGATCGACCACGCCGGGACGGGCGCCCGCCTGTGCCCCCTCCCGGCCGTGCCCGTTAAGACGGTCCTCTGGCTCCTGGACCACCTCGGCCTCTCGCCGCTGGTGGACTGGCACTACCGGACGCCGGACAAGGACTTCTACTTCGACATCCGGAAGGCCCGGGACCTCCTCGGATGGGAGCCCCGGGACAGCAACGTCCGGGCCCTCATCAAGGGCTATGAGTGGTACCGGGCCCACCGGGCCGAAATCGACCGTCGCGTCGGGACGACGCACCGGAAGTCCGTCCGGGAGGGCATCCTCCAGTGGGTCCGCCGGTGGTCGTGAAGGCCGTGGGGCCGTAGGGGCAATCGGTTCCAGACTTCCTGACACCGAACGGCCGGTGGACGCACCTTACCAGCCCGTCCAGAAGGGGCCGTCGGCATAGTCCCACAGTAAGAAAGCTCGAATTCGAAATCGCACGTCGGGGTCCCGACGGAGGGGAATCTCCGGCCCGACGCTGAGGGCCACGTGACCCCGCCGGGACAGGGCGGCGTAGACCTGGGGGAGGAGCCAGACCCGGGTCCGAGCACCGGCGGAGAGCCCCCGCTCGACGGTCCACTCGAGGGCCGGGAAGAGTCCCCGCCGGGCGGACGTGAAGACGCCGTGCACGACGCCGGACCACCGGAGGGTCCAACCCTCGGCGCCCTCCGGGGGAGACCACTTCAGATGAAGGCTCGACTGGAGGGTCCACCGGTCCCCCAGGGCCTTCCCGAAAGTGCTGTACAACGTCGCGCTCCACTTCTCGTCGGACCGGACGGGGAAAGCCGGTTCCAGGCCCACCGTGAGGATCCACCGCCGGGCCAGGTCGTAGGCGACCGCCCACTTGAGGCCCAACTCGACTTCCCCGGAAATGTCTTCGCCGGTCGCAAAAGTCGGCGTCCCCTTGATTTCCCACTGATACCGGGGACCGATCCGATGCGCATAGTAGAGGGTCTCTTGAAAGACGGTCCCGCCGGACCGAAGCCGCTCGTAGTTGGATATCAGGAGGAACTCGTCTTCCGGGAAGGCCTTCGTCGTCCGATGGCCCCGGTAGAAATTCAGCTCGCCGGGCGGGTAGCGGGCGTCATGGCCCAGGCCCTTGAGATACCGGGCGAGCGCCCGGATCTTGGCCTCGGTCAGGGCGAGGCCGAAAGACGGCATCTGAGGCGACAGCCCCCGGGCCGGGCCCCCGTCTCGGATGACGGCGACCCAGTCTTCGAGGGGTTCCCGAGAGTTGAACTTCGGGTCCGTGAAATCCGGCGGCGGGGTCAACAGGCCGGTCCGTTCCCGCCACTCGCCGCCGGGGTAGCCCCGGCCGTCGGGGCCGTGACAGGCCGCGCAGGCCCGCTGGTAGAGTTCCGGGACCGGCAGGGCGTTGAGGTCCTCGACGGGTCCCGTCTGGCCCAGGGCCGATCCGATGAAACCCCATCGGATCACGAGGAGTGCTACGAATTTCCACGTTACCGGCGAATGCCCTCGGACGGGCTTGAGTAGCCCCGTTTTGCGCATCGGCCGATCTCCGGACTGTCTATCCATCCCCCGCCGTCTCCCGGCGTCGGCGGCCCTCCTTCGGAAAGTACCGGTCCATCTTGTAATACAGCGTCCGCAGGCTGATGCCTAAGAGGCGGGCCGCGACTTGCCGATTCCCGCCGGCTCGGTCGAGCGCTTCTCGGAGGATGTACTTTTCGGTCTCCTCCAGGAGGGCGTGGGCCCGTTGAGCAAAGGACTCGGCCTCCCGGACGTCGAGCCGTTCCCCGGCCAGGGCCTGAATCTCCGGGGGCAGGTGCTCGACGCCGATCCAGCGGTCGGCTAAGACGATGCCCCGCTCGACGACGTTACGGAGCTCCCGGACGTTCCCCGGCCAGGTATGCCGCAAGAGCAGGGCCATCGCCTCGGGGTGAAAGCCCCGGACGGTCTTGCCGTAGCGTTCGGAAAAGTGCCGCAGGAAGTACTCGACGAGCAGGGGAATGTCCTCCGGCCGCTCGCGCAGGGGCGGCAGACGAAGCTCAAAGACGTTCAACCGATAATAGAGGTCCTCCCGGAATTGACCCCGCTCGACCAAGCCCCGGAGGTCTTGATTCGAGGCGACGACGATCCGAACGTCCAGCTGAACGGGCGTCGTCCCCCCGAGGCGGAAGACGACCTTCTCGTCGAGGGCCTGCAGGAGCTTGACCTGACCGTCGGGCGGGAGGTTGGCGATCTCGTCGAGCAGGACGGTCCCGCCCTGGGCCAGCTCGATGCGGCCAACTTTCCGCTGGTCGGCCCCCGTGAAGGCGCCCCGTTCGTACCCGAAGAGCTCGCTTTCCAGCAGGTGGGCCGGGAGCGTCCCGCAGTCGACGGTCACGAAGGGGCCCTGGGCCCGGGGGCTCAGCCGGTGGATGACCTCGGCGACCCGCCGCTTGCCCGTCCCGCTCTCCCCCGTGATCAAGACGGGCATGTCCGTCGGGGCGATACGCCGGATCCACTGGAAGACCCGGCGGATGCTGGCCGAGCGCCCGACGAGACCGTAGAAATGCACGTCCGACTCGGCCGGCTCGCCCACGGCCTCCAGGTCGGCCCGGAGCCGCCCCGCTTCCAGGAGTTCCCGGACTCGCCGGACCAGGCGGTCGACGTCCAGAGGCTTCGTCATGTAGTCGTCGGCCCCCTGCTGAATCGCCTGGACGGCGATCCGGGAATCGTCGAAGGCCGTCAGCATGAGGACGGACGTCCCGGGCGAGACCTGGCGGACCGCCCGCAGGACTTCCAGTCCGTGCATGTCCGGGAGTCGGACGTCCAGAAGGACGACCGCCGGGTCGTGTCGGCGGACGGACTCGACGGCCTCCTGACCCGAGGCCGCCTCCAGACAGGTGACGTCCAGCGCCTGGAGGCATCGGCGAATCAAGTGGCGAATTTCGGGCTCGTCGTCCACGATGAGGACGGCAGGCATGGATCACCGTCTTAGGAGCATTATTTTGTCGGTCTGCCCCTGGGAGAGCAACATTCCTCGGGAGAGGAACGATAATCGCGAATGGCTTTGCTCCCAAGGGGCAGTCGGACCCCCGAGTGCACCGAGATTGCTCGAAAATCCGTCTCAGGGGTTGGGGCCATTAATCCCGTCCGCGCGGACCCAAGGTCCGTAGCCGGCCAGGGCGGGCGGTTAGAAGGAACGCCTCCGTGGGTCCTTCCATTTTGCACGCAATGCCTCGATGGAAAAAAATAGGGGACGGGTCGGCAGGAACTGACCCGGCCCCGAAATCCCCGAACTGAAAAATGACGAGGAGGTGCTACCATGCGACACCTTCGACGGTATGCATGGCGATTCATCGGACTGGCCGTCCTGGGATGGGTCGGCGGATGCCTGGTCCCGGCCTACGCCCAGGTCGATGAAGAAAGCTTCCAGCAGTTGGAATTTAACTTCATCCCGCCCGGCGCCCGGGCGACGGCCATGGGCGGCGCCTTCATCGGCCTGGCCGACGACGCCACGGCCGCCCAGACGAATCCGGCGGGCCTGCTGGTCCTGATCCGGCCGGAGATTGCGGCCGAGGGAAAGTTCCTGAATTACGACATTCCGCGCCTGGCCAATCGGAACAGCCTGTTTGACTTTGAATCGACGACTTTCGGGGCCAACGTCGGGTCCCCCGCTTTCGTCAGTATCGTCTTTCCGGGCAAGAACAAGCGGTGGACGGTCGCCCTCTTCCGGCATGAGTTCATCCGTCTGAAGGACGAATTCACGTTTGACGCTCGGACCATCGTGCCGGGCTTCCTCTTCTTCCCCGTCGAGGGGAGCATGAAGTTCACCGGTGAGCAATACGGTCTGGCCCTGGCCGTGCGCCTGGGCCGGGTCGACATCGGGGTCGCCGGCAAGTTCGCCCGGATGAAGGCCGAAAGCTTGATCCGACGGGATTTTTGTGATCCCATCGAATTTGACCTCTGCGGGGCGCCTTTCGTGGCCAACGTCGAGTCCCTAAACGATACGGACACGGGCTTCGGCTTTACGGTCGGCCTCATGTGGCGCCCGTCATCGAGATTCCAGGTCGGCCTGGTCGGGGAAATCAATCCTACGTTCCAGTGGGAAGACGACACCCTGTATGCAGAGTTACCGGGCGGGACGCAGGTCCCGATCGGATCGATCGAGCCTCGGCTGGGGATTCCCCATCGATTCGGCGGGGGCTTCGCCTTTCGACCGACGGACCAGCTCGTCCTGACGGCCGACGTCGTATGGCTCCAGTACTCCCGTATCGTAGACGATAACGCGGAGTTGTTATACTTTTATCCGGGTGGAGACAGGGCCCTGGCCATCGAGAACTTTCACATCAGCGACCGGGTCGAGGTCCGCGGGGGCGCCGAATACGTGTTTTTCGTCGGCTCGACGACCGTCGCCCTCCGGGCCGGCGGCTTTGTGTTCCCGGAGCGGCGGATTCACTACACGAAGCCTGCGAACCTCTCGTCCCCGGCGGATGCCTTCTGGGCAGACACCTTCGACCGGCTCTATAATGGTCTGGAGGACAAAACGCGGGTCGGTGTCTCCGGCGGTTTGGGCTTCGTCGTCCGGAACCGCCTCCAGGTGGACGTGGCGTACTCGTGGAGCAAGCCGGTGAAGCAGTTCTCCGGCAGTTTCGTCCTGCGTTTTTAGGGATCGAGCAAGTCTGAGGGGTCGAGCGGGCCGCCGTCCGGGGCGATGGCGGCCCCGGGCCCCGGGCTGGCCCGGAGGTATCGGCGGTGGAAGCAGTCGTCATCTCGTGGCCCGTCGTGCGATTCTTCCTGTGGGTCGGTCTCTTCCTCATAGCTGTCTATTTGACCTTTCACGTCGTCCAGACCCTGCGGACCTTCCGCCAGACCCTCGTCCAGGTCCAGGACTTTTTGAACCACTCGGGCGAAGTCGTCCGAAACTTGAAATCGATCACGTACAAACTGGACCGACAGTTAGATGACACAGGCGTCGTCACTCGGAAGGTCCGGCGAAGCGTCGAGGACCTGGCCGGAGTCCTGGAAACCCTGGGGCGACTGACGGGTCGCTCCTGGATGGCCTTCTTGAGTCTGTTGGCCCCGGTCTGGTGGTGGCGTCGGCGTCGCCGCAAGTAGGCCGGGATGGTCCCAGGTGTCCGGTGGCGGAGATTGGGACTCACGTCCCAGACGCCGGCACCGGGCACCCAAGACCCGGTCCAGGGAGGCAGTCCATGGAGGACGTCTTTCAGGCCTTGATGAAAGACCTCCGGACCCGCATGGAGAAGACGCTCAGTAAGGTCCAGGAGGAGCTCAAGGCGATTCGTACGGGGCGGGCCTCGATCCATTTGTTCGACCACATCCGGGTCGACTATTACGGGACGCCGACCCCCATCTCGCAGGTCGCCACGATTCGGATTCCCGAACCCAACCTCGTCGTCATCCAGCCCTGGGAGCCCCGCATGTTGGCCGTCATCGAGAAGGCCATCCTGACGTCGGACCTGGGACTGTCGCCCGTCAACGACGGGAAGGTCGTCCGGGTCCCCATCCCGCCCTTGACCGAGGAACGGCGGCGGGAATTTGCCAAGCAGGTGTGGAAGATCGCCGAGGAGGGCAAGACGGCCATTCGCATGATCCGCCGGGACGGCAACGAGCACATCAAGACGCTGGAGAAGGACAAGAAGTGTTCCGAGGACGACGCCCGTCGGGCCCGAGACCAGGTCCAGAAGCTGACCGACGAGTACATCGAGAAAATCGAGCAGGCGGCGAAGGCGAAGGAGAAGGAGATCCTGGAAACGTGAGTCGATGGGCAGGCGGGAGATAGGGCAGATGGGCAGTCGGCAGATAGGCAGGTCGGGAGATGGACGATAGGAGCGCAGACGTCCCGCCTGCGGGAAGGCAGGTGTCCCCGCCTGCGGGAGCGCAGGCATCCCGTTTGACGCCGTTTCACCTTCCATGGTCTTTTATTCCCGGACCGTGGAAGGCTTGGATTTCGGCCTCGTCGGGAGGCCTTGCGAGGCGACCACGCCCCCGGGGTCGGCCTCCACGACCAAACCTTTTTCGGTCAGACGCAGGACGGCCTTCTCCCCATGAAGAAGCCGCCCGGCCATCGGACCTATCCCCGACGCCGGGCACGGCTCGGACCCGGCCCGCGGGCTTGCGCCCGCTTTCGCCTGGAGC
>BEHN01000020.1 GCA_002898535.1 bacterium HR11 | reverse complement strand
CGCCCCCTTCCTGTCCGGGTCGGGCCGGACGGCCGACGCCCGGGTCGGCGGCCGGCCGCCCGGACACAGGGGGAAGCGCAGGCAACTGCGTAAGTCCTAGGTCAACAAAGTCCTACACTTCCGGCCGGTGTCAGCCCCGAGCCATTCGAGCCCATAGGCGGCGGGACGATCCGGATGGGAGCGGACTGGGTCGAACTGGACGGACGGGAAGAGGAAGGCGGCGGCTCGATCCTGCGGCACGCGTTGGGGTTCAGTGTCCTGACGGGCCGGCCTTTTCGGATCCAGCATATCCGGGCGAACCGACCCCGGCCGGGCCTGCGGCCCCAGCACTTGCACGGCGTTCGGGCGGCCGCCCGCCTGTGCGGGGCCCGGGTCCGTGGCGACTCGGTCGGCTCGACGGAGTTGGAGTTCGAACCGGGGCCTATCCGACCCGGCGATTATGAGATCGACATCGGCACGGCCGGCTCGGTGACCCTCCTTTTGCAGGCCGTCCTTCTGCCCGTCGTGATGGGCCCGGTCGAGACCCGGTGGGTCGTCCGGGGCGGGACGGACGTGCCCTGGAGCATCCCGGCGGATTATTTTGAGGCCGTCTTACTGTTTCACCTCCAACGTTGGGCTCAGGTCTCGTTTCGCTTGTTCCGACGGGGTTACTACCCGGCCGGTGGGGGTCACGTCGAGTTTCGGGCCCGGCCCCACGGAGCCCTGCCGATGCCCCTTCGGCTGGACGGCTCGGGACGGCTCGTCCGAATTGAGGGCGTGGCCCACGCCTCCCACCACCTGCGGTCGGCTCGCGTGGCCGAGCGCATGCGGGAGGCGGCTATCAACGCCTTACGGCGGCCGCCCGACGTCCCTGTGTCGGTTCGAGTAGACTATCAGGAAACGGCTTCGCCCGGGGCCGGGATCGTCCTCTGGGCCGTCCTGCGGGACGTGGACGACCCGACTGTCGAGTACCGTCTCGGGGCCTCGGCCCTTGGCGAACGGGGCGTGCCGGCCGAGACCGTCGGCATCCGGGCCGCCCAAGCCCTGCTGGAGGAACTTGAAGCCGGTGCATGCGCGGACCGTCACCTGGCCGACCAGATCGTGCCCTTTCTGGCGTGGACCGGGGGGTGCCTCCGGACGTCGGCCATCACGCCCCACACGCGAGCGAGCCTGTACGTAGCCCGTCAGTTCCTCCCCGACGTTCGGTGGGACGTCCGGGAAGACGGCCTCATCACGGCGACTCGGCCGTAAACGGACCATAGACCCCAGACTACAGACCCGACAGGGCCGTTCAGTTCGTGAAGAGTGGCGTCGGGGCGGCCTTTTTCAGCGCCCGGAAGGCACGATTTTTCAAACAAGCTGGGTATTGGGGGTTAGGTCCTGGAAAAAAGACCTGACACCGAATCCCGGTCGTCATGGCTTGCATCCGGCCGTGGCGTCCGGCCACAATGATGGACATCCGAATTGCCCCGGGTGAGCCCGACGTCGGATGTCAGTAGTATCTCCTGGTCCGTCCTACCGGCGACAGCTCCTCGTCGTCGTCACGTGGCTCCTCCTGTGCGTCCCCCGCTGGGCCTTTCTGGCCTACGACGCCCCGGAGGACCTGGACTGGAGCTGGGGCGAACTCGTCGATTCGGGCAACTACGCCGTCAACGCCCGCAACAGGGTCCTGACGGGTCGGTGGACCCTCGATGAATGGAACCTCATGTATCTGAACCCCGTGCCCCATCTCTTCACCTACCTGAGCTACCGCCTCCTGGGGGTCGGCTACTGGCAGACCCAGGTCGTGCCGGCCCTCTTTTCGAGCCTGACCCTGGGGGTCGTGTTCGCCGTCCTGTATCGGACCTTTGGCTTTCTGTGGGCCTACCTCGGGATGGTCCTCCTGGGGATTCACTATCTGCACTGGACCTACGCCCGCATCGGGAATCGGACCGGCGAGCTCCTCTTTTTTCTGGCCCTGGCCGTGTATCTCTGGGTTCGGGGCGTCGAGCGGCCCCGGTCCTGGTTCGGGGCCGGCCTGGCGACGGCCCTGGCCTACATGACCAAGAGCCTGACCCATCCCTTTACGCTGGCCCTCCTGCTGGCCTCCCTGGACGTGGCCGTCGAACGGGAAGGCCGGTCCCTCCGACGGGTGTGGAACCGATACCGCTGGCTCTTGTGGGGCCTGGGCCTTGGCTTCCTGGCCTGGGGTCTCTTCGTCTTTTGGCCTCACCGGGATGTGTTTCGTATGTTCTTCGGATGGGACTGGGACCTCCGGCGGCCCCGGTCCTGGCTGGACGTCCTCCGTCATCTCTGGACAGAGCCCGGGGCGGCCTACATGCTTCGGTATATGCCCGTCCTGACGCTGGTCGGCGCCCTTCAGGTCCTGATGGTCCCGATCCGCCGCCTGGGCGGCGGGCCGACGGTGCCCCTTGAGCGACTCGCCTGGCTGTGGTTCGTGACCGAGTTCGGGGCTTACAGCCTCCTGTACTACCGGTACCTCCGGTTTTGGCTCCCGGCTTTCCTGGCGATGTTCTTCCTGGCCCTGGCGGGCCTCTACCGAATCGTCGCCGGGTCGTTCGGCTCCGCCGGCTCGTGGCGATGGGCACCCTGGTACTTCCTGTGGTGGGGGGAGGTCATCAAGACGATCCTGAACTCGGGCGTCTTCTATATCCTTCGGGAGCGGTGGCCATCGCTCTTGAATTACGACACCCGACCGTTTCCCCAAAATTACTACGGGGCCTACCAGACCCTGGCCCTGCTGGCCGCCCTGGCGACGGTCGGGACCCTCCTGGGGGTCGGCCTCGGGCGGAGATGGAAAGGCCGGAGGGCCCGGCCTCCGGGGCCTTCGAACCCAGCGACGGCCTCGACGGCAGCCCCTGCCCGCGTCGGTCCCGAAACCGGCCAGCCAAGGCCCTGGGTCATCGCCGGGGTCGCCGTCTTGATCGGGACCGAGGTCCTGGCCCAGGCCGCTTGGGCCGTCCATTGGTGGCGGTACGGACCCTCGACCCGCCTGCGGGACTTTTCCCGATTTCTGGCCGAGTACCTCCCGCCCGGGAGCGTCCTGACGGGTAATTTCAGCCCGACCCTGGCCTTGGAGACACCCTTCCGGGCCCACCCCATCTATGAGCCCCGTAAGCTCAACTGGGAAGCCGGTGTCTTAGACCGCCTTGGGATTACCCACTTCGTGCTGGTCGACTTTCCCGATGACCGGGACCAACTCCTGGGGAACCTGGCCTATCTTTCGTCCCGGCCCGACGAGTCGGAGCGAGTCCGGTTCCTCCTTTTCTTCCCCCTTCGGAACCGGCGGGTCGAGCTGTGGAGCCGGTTTCCGCCGCCGACACCCGGTCTGTGGGTCCGAAGGACGGAAACCCATCCGGATGGGACCGTCTCGGTCGTCATCGAGAATACGGACCCTCTGTGGTCCCACGAAGGGCGACTCCCCCGGGGTTCCAAGTATCGATTCGAGCCGGGCCAAGTGGAAACGGTCCGACTTCGACCCGGCGAAGCCCCCGGTCCGCCCGGTCGGCCCCTCCCCTCGGTCGATACGGTCATCGAATTCGAACGGTGCCCCCGGGAGGGCGGCCTCCCCGTATGGGACCCCCGGGCGTCCCAGGGCGTTGCCCTCCGGTCGTGGACCCGCGTCGGTCAGGCCCTGTGCGTCTGGACGATGGACCTGCCGGCCGGCCGGTGGCACTTGCGACTCCGGGTCCGGAACGAGGCCGGTGGCGCCCTGGACCTTCCCCTTTGGGTCCTGGACCAGACCGGTCGCCTTCGCGTCCGAAAGACCTTCCGAGTCGAACCCTCGGGCCACTATGAAGTCTACGATTGGACGGAAATCAATCCTGAGGCCGGGTCGTATACTTTCCTCTGGATCAATCCGGGGCCGGGCCTGCGGGCGGACGGCTGGCAGGTGTGGCCCGAGGGGCCCGTGACACCATGACGGCAGGACGCGACGTCCCGCCGTTACGACGTTGGGACCATGGGCTATCAGTGGTGGACGTTAAACAACGGTTGGTACCTGCTGGGCTATGACCGATGGCTCCAGCAGGGTCCCGTCCTGCATGGCCTGGTGACCCGGCGGCTCCAGCCGACGCTTCCTCGGTGGCAATGGCCCGAGGCCCCCGACTTCAGCCTCAAGAAGTCGGAAGACTTTCAACGACGATTGGGCCTCCTGATGGACCTCTTGGACATCGCCGACTGGGGGGTCGCCTACGCCGCCCAGGTCCACGGGACGACCGTCCTGTGGAACCCGTCGCCCGTCCACGGGACGGACCTGCCCGAGGCCGACGGCCTGATGACCGACCGGACGGCCCTCCTCCTGGGCGTCACGGTCGCCGACTGCATCCCGATATGGATTTACGACCGGGCCCTGCCCGCCGTCGGGATCGTCCACGCCGGGTGGCGGGGGACGGTCCGGGGCGTCCTGGAGGCGGCCCTGGACGCCCTGGAAGCCCAGGGGAGTGACCTGTCGCAAGTCGAGATCGTCCTGGGTCCCTCGATCCAGCGGTGCTGTTATGCGGTCGGCCTGGATGTCCTCGAGGCGGTCCATCAAGCCTATCCCGATTGGGCCCCCTACGTCGTCGAGCGCCGATCCCAGGGGTGGTTCCTGGACCTGGTAGGCCTCAACATCCTACAGGCCCGGCGGCGGGGCCTCCGGCGGGCCCAGATTCATCCCCTCCGGTTGTGCACGTACTGCAATGGGAGCTGGTTTT
The DNA here is from genome assembly GCA_002898535.1 of bacterium HR11. Lineage (NCBI taxonomy): Bacteria > bacterium HR11. The sequence continues at coordinate 48,454 of BEHN01000020.1, read as the reverse complement.
TCTCCCACCGGCGGGGGGACGCGGGTCGGCTTCTGGCCTTCATCGGTCGGCTTCCGAGGCCCCTGGGTTAGTTTGACATTGTCATCGTTTCTTGACAACACCATACTTAAGTCCTATTCTATAGAGTGAGTCAAGAAGCTCTGGGGTCGTGGAGGGAATCCATGCCCAAGATCATCGGTATCGACCTCGGGACGACCAACTCCGTCGTGGCCGTCATGGAGGGCGGTCAGCCCGTCGTGATCCCGAATCCCGAAGGCGGGCGCACGACACCCTCGATGTTTGCCATCACCAAGAACGGGGAGCGGCTGGTCGGCCCGGCGGCCAAGCGCCAGATGCTCATCAACCCGGAGAACACGGTCTTCTCCATCAAGCGCTTCATGGGGCGTCGCTACGACGAGGTCCTGGAGGAAATCAAGCGGGTCCCCTATAAGGTCGTTCGGGGACCCCACGACGACGCCCGGGTCGAGATTGCCGGGAAGGTCTTCTCCCCGCCGGAGGTCTCGGCCCAAATCTTGCGCTACCTGAAGGAGGCCGCCGAGGCGTACCTCGGTGAGAAGGTCGAGAAGGCCGTCATCACGGTCCCGGCCTACTTCAATGACGCCCAGCGCCAGGCGACCAAGGATGCCGGGGCCATCGCCGGCCTCGAGGTCGTCCGGCTCGTCAACGAGCCGACGGCGGCCGCCCTGGCGTATGGCTTTGACAAGAAGAAGGAAGGTACGATCGCCGTCTTTGACTTCGGGGGCGGGACCTTCGACATCTCGATCCTCGAGATCGGCGAGGGCGTCTTTGAGGTCAAGGCGACGAACGGGGACACGCACCTCGGCGGGGACGACATCGACCGGCGGCTGATGGAGTGGATCATGGAGGAGTTCCGGCGGGAGACGGGCATCGACCTGAGTCAGGACCGGATGGCCCTCCAGCGGATTCGGGACGCCGCCGAGAAGGCCAAGATCGAGCTGTCCTCCTCGCTGGAGACGGAGATCAACCTGCCGTTTATCACGGCCGACGCCACGGGTCCGAAGCACATCCAGCTCCGGCTGACCCGGGCCAAGTTCGAATCCTTGGTCGAGGACATCCTCCAGCGGCTGATCCCGCCGTGCCGGCAGGCCCTCGAGGACGCCAAGCTCCGGCCCGAGCAGATCGACGCCGTCATCCTGGTCGGCGGTTCGACCCGCATCCCCCGGGTCCAGCAGATCGTCCGGGACTTCTTCGGGAAGGAGCCCCACAAGGGCGTCAATCCCGATGAGGTCGTGGCCGTCGGGGCGGCCATCCAGGCGGCCGTCCTGGCGGGCGAGTTCCGGGAGATCCTCCTGCTGGACGTGACGCCCCTGTCGTTGGGCGTCGAGACCCTGGGCGGGGTCGTCCACGTGTTGATCCCCCGGAACACGACGATCCCGACCCGCCGGAGTGAGATCTTCACGACGGCGGCCGACAACCAGACGAGCGTCGAGATCCACGTCACTCAAGGCGAGCGCCCCCTGGCGAAGGACAACCGGACGCTGGCCCGCTTCATCCTGGACGGCATCCCGCCGGCCCCGCGCGGCGTGCCCCAGATCGAGGTGACCTTCGAGATCGACGCCAACGGCATCCTCCACGTGAGCGCCCGGGACCTGGCGACGGGTCGGGAGCAGAAGGTCACGGTGACGGCCTCCAGCGGCCTGACCAAGGAAGAGGTCGAGCGCATGGTCCGGGAGGCCGAACGGTACGCCGAGGAGGACCGCCGTCGGAAGGAGGAGGTCGAGGAGCGGAACCGGGCCGACAACCTGATCTATCAGACCGAAAAGCTCCTGCGGGAGAACCGGGAGCGCATCCCCAGCGACCTGGTCCAGCGGCTGGAGAAGGCCATCCAGGACTGCCGGCAAGCCCTCCAGGAAGGCGGCGTCGACCGGATCCGGCGGGCGACCGACGAGCTCCTGCGGGCCAACAACGAAGTCGCCGTGTTCCTGTACCAGCGGGCGGCGTCGACGGCCGGCGGTTACACGGGGGCCCGGCCCGAGAGTACCGGCGGCAGTGGCTCCGGGACCGTCGTCGATGCCGAGATCGTCGACGACGGCCGGTCGAAGTCTTGAACCCGGTCGGGGTGTCAGGGGCATCGGCGTCTGAGACCCGGACCCGGTAGAGGGGTCAGCGATGGCGTGGTCGGGCGGTCCGCGGGACGATTACTACCAGATCCTGGGCGTATCGCGGGACGCCTCCTTGGAGGAGATCAAGAAGGCTTACCGGAAGCTGGCCCGCAAGTATCATCCGGACTTGAATCCCGGCGACAAGCAGGCCGAGGAGATGTTCAAGAAGATCCAGGAGGCGTACCGGGTCCTCAGCGACCCCAAGCTCCGGGAGCAGTACGACCGCTACGGGACGGTCTTCGAGGGCGGCGCTCCGGGTCCGGGTGGTCCCCCGCCGGAGGACTTCCGGGTCTTCGTCGAGGACTTCGACTTCGGAAGCTTCGGGGCCGACACCTTCCGGGACGTCTTCAGCGACTTCTTCGACTTCATCCGGGGCCGTCGCCGTCAGGCCGGCCGGGGCACCGCTCGACCCCGCCGGGGCGAGGACATCACGGTCTCGGTCACCATCGGCTTCCTGGACGCCGTTCGGGGGCGGGAGATCGAGGTCGAGGTCACCCGACGGGTGGCCTGCAGTGCCTGCTATGGGACCGGCCATGGGGCCGGCCGTTCGCAGGCGTGCCCGACGTGTCAGGGGGCCGGTTACGTGACCCGGGCGTCCGGGTACATGCGGTTTGCCGTGACGTGTCCGGTGTGCCGGGGCACGGGGGGCGTAGCGGGCCCGCCTTGTAGCGTCTGTCGCGGCCAGCGGTGGACGACGCGCACGGAACGGGTCCGGGTCCGCATCCCGGCCGGCGTCGAAAACGGCGCTCGCTTGCGGGTGGCCGGCTACGGTCACGACGGTGAGGGGGGCGGCCCGCCGGGCGACCTTTACCTGGTCGTGCAGGTCCAGCCCCATCCCGTGTTCCGCCGGGAGGGCCACGATATCTACGTGACGGTCCCCATCACGGTCCCGGAGGCCGTCCTGGGCGCCCGGATCGAGGTCCCGACGGTCGACGGCGTCGTGACGATGCGGGTCCCGCCGGGCACGCAATCGGGTCAGGTCTTCCGCATCCCCGGCAAAGGCGTCCCCATCCCGGGGGACGGTCGGGGCGACCAGTACGTGGAAGTCCGGGTCGTCGTCCCGGAGGTCCAGGACGAGCGGTCCCGCCAGCTATTCCGGGAGCTTGAACACCTTTACCGGGAGGACCCCCGGAAGGAGCTCTTGAGGACGGTGTCATGAAGACGCGTCGGGCGGCCAACGAACGGAAGAAGTTTTACTCGATCGGCGTCGTCGCCAAGATGTACAATATCCACCCCCAGACGCTCCGCCTCTACGAGCGAGAGGGCCTGCTTCGCCCGTCCCGGACGGCCAAGAACACCCGTCTTTACTCGGAAGAGGACCTCAAGCGGCTGGAGACGATCCTCAACCTGACCCGGGAGATGGGCGTGAACCTGGCCGGCGTCGAGATCATCATGAACCTATTAGACAAGATCGAGGAGATGAAGGTCCAGATCAACCAACTCCTGCGATACCTCCAGGAAGAACTGAGTCAGGAGATCCAGGACTTCGACGCCCGGATGCGGACGGCCCTCGTGCGGGCACCCCGGATGTCGATGATCCCCCTGGACGATTGGGTCCGAACGGAAGGCGAGGCCGAACCGTCTCAATCTTCATGAGACCGTCGACCCGAGGCCTTGTAACAGTCGAGGAGGCGCGGGCTCTAAATATAGGTGTTAGGTGCTGGGTGTTCGGTCTTTATTCAAGACTCGCCCCACACCCGACACCTGACACCCAACACCGAATCATACGGAGAAGCGTCCATTGACCCGTAAGCGTGTACCGTCCAGCGTCGTGGCGGAGGTTCCGCTCCCGAAAGAAAAGGAAGAGGAGCGCCTGTCCGTCAAGGAACGGGAACAGGCCAAGGTCTATCCCCCGCGGGTCACCAACCGGACCCTTCGACTCTACCTGAAGGACGTCGCCCGCATCCCCCAGGTGACCCCCGAGGAGGAGAAGGAACTGGCCCGCCGTATCCAGCAGGGCGACGAAGAGGCCCTGCGGCGGCTCGTCGAGGCCAACCTGCGGTTCGTCATCAAGATCGCCAAGAAATACCGAGGCTACGGCGTCCCCTTCGTCGACCTCATCAACGAGGGCAACCTGGGTCTCATCGAAGCGGCCCGCCGGTTCGACCCCGACCGGAATGTGAAGTTCACGTCCTATGCCGTGTGGTGGATTCGCCAGGCCATCCTCCAGGCCCTGTCGGCCCTGGGCCACCCCCTCCGCCTGCCGCCCAAGGTCGCCAACATGGTCTACCGGGTCGGCCAGACGATCCAGCGGCAGGCCGGGGAACTCCGACGACGGCCGACGATCCGGGAGATCGCCGAGGAACTTCACGTCTCCGAGCGGAACCTGGAGAACATCCTGGAGCTGGCGGCGCCGGGGATTTCCCTGAGCCAGCCCGTCGATCAGGAGGGCGACATCGTCGTCGGGGAAACGATTAGCGACGAGTCCGTCCACCTGGAGGAACAGGCCTTCTCCAAGATCGTCCAGGAGCTCCTGGAAGAGGCCATGCAGGAGCTCGACCCCAAGGAACGTAAGATCCTGGAACTCCGGTTCGGCCTGAAGGGCAACCGGACCCACACGCTTAAGGAGATCGGCAAGATCGTCGGCCTCTCCCGGGAGCGGGTCCGCCAGATCGAGATGAAGGCCATCGAGAAGCTCCGTCAGCATCAGAAGATCAAGTCCATCCTCTCGAACCTGAATTGAACCCTCCGAGGGATAGCCGGGACCGGGTCCCAGGTGTCAGCCCCGGCGGTATGACCCTGCTTTCAGGTCGGGCGGAATGGTCTCGCTCCGGTCGGCACGTGCACGGTCGATGGGCCCGGCGGCCCGCATTCGCTGGGGCCGCCTCGTCCGGGCCGAATGCCTCGCCCCCGGTCGATGGACGTGGACTCTCCAGACCGGCGACCAGACCTTCACATGGGAAGTCGCCGAGGAAGACCTGGCCGGCCAGACTTGGCACTTGGGGGACTGGTGGCTTGTCGCCCTGGAACCCCTCCCGGGGGTCCCCGTCGCCGAACGCCTGACGCCGACTCAAACCTGGTCATCGGACCATGCCTGGGCACAAGCTTCGGCCTGGGCCGCCGGGGCCCATCGGTGGACCGTCCTTCGCCAGATCCGTCAGTTCTTCTACGACCGGGATTACACGGAGGTCGATACGCCCCTCCTGGTCGCCTCCCCCGGGATGGAGCCCTATCTGGACCCCTTCGAGACCGAATTCGTCCAGGGCGCCCGGCGCGTCCGAGCCTACCTGCCGTACTCGCCCGAGTACGGGATGAAGAAGCTCCTGACCCTGGGCTTCTCCCGCATCTTCCAGATTGCCCATGCCTTCCGCAACGGCGAGCTCAGCCGGTGGCACGAGCCGGAATTTCTCTTGCTGGAATGGTACCGGGCGCTGGCCGACTATCGGGACATCATGACCGAGGTCGAGGCCCTCCTGGTCTACTTGACTCGCCATCAGGCGTGCCGGCTCCCCTGGCGGGACGGTGTCCTGGACCTCACACCCCCGTGGCCCCGGGCGCCCTTCGCCGAAGTCATCCGGCAATTTACGGGGATTGACATTCGGGCCTATCCCGGCGACGTCGAGAGCCTCCGGCGGGCCGTCGAGGCGAGCGGACTCGGCCCCATGCCGGCGGGCCTCGACTGGAATAACGCCGTCCTGTGGCTCTTCATCACTTACGTCGAACCCCACCTGGGACGAGACAGGCCCGTCTTCGTCATCGACTACCCCGCCTCCATGGCCGCCCTGGCCCGCGTCCGAGAGGCCGACGGCGTGGCCGAACGGTTTGAGCTCTACGTCGGCGGTCTGGAACTGGCCAACGGTTTCACCGAGCTGACGGACCCCGACGAGCAGGCCCGCCGGTTCGAGCAGGAGCGAGAAGAGCGCATCCGCCGGGGCGTCCCCCCCGTGGCGGTCGACGAGGCTTTCCTGGAGGCCCTCCGGTTGGGGATGCCCCCGGCCGGCGGCGTGGCCCTCGGCGTGGACCGCCTGGTCGCCCTCCTCATGAACGCCCCCGACGTCGCCGCTACCCTCCCCTTCCCCTTTGCCCGCCGCCTGGCCCTGGAAGATAGTTAAAGCCTGTCAGCCCGTGACGCGGAGTTCGTCGAGGAACTTGCGGATGTCCGTCAGGGGCCGGCCGTCCTCGTCGCAGATGGGCCGCAGGGCCGGGGGTAGGTCCAGGTACGTCGGGGCCGTCGCCCGGATCCGGTCCTCGTAGGTCGAGACCGACTCGTCCTTCCAGAACACGCCGATGGGGATGCGGTCGCCCCACTCGAGGGCCTTCTGGACGAACCGGGCGACGCGGGCTTCATACTCTTCTTTCGAGAGCCCCTCGGGGGGAATCACGGGGTCGTAGTCCGTGTCCTCCAGGCGGTACAGCCGGGGCTGGGGCTTGCCCGTCTCGGGGTCGATGTGGTCCCGGCCCATGTACCAGTCCTTCGTCCACAGGTCGTTGTACGTGGGGCACCCCTGGAGGACGTCGATGTAGGCCAGGCCCCGGTGGAGGATGCCCTGCTTGAAGGTCTCGACCTGATGGCGGACGTCGTAGCTGTAAGTCCGGGCGATGAACGTGTATCCGCTGGCAAAGGCCAGAAGCAGGGGGTTGATGCCCTCGTTGATGTTGGGCTTGGGGAGGGACTTCGTCTTGAGGCCCAGTCGGAGGGTCGGCGACGCCTGGCCCTTCGTCAGGCCGTAGACGCCGTTGTTGGCGACGATGTATGTGATGTCCACGTTCCGACGGCCGGCGTTGACGAAATGGCCGACGCCGATGCCGAGGCCGTCCCCGTCCCCGCTGATGGCGATGACCGTCAGATGGGGATTCGCCAGCTTACAGCCGATGGCGAAGGGCAGGGGCCGGCCGTGGAGTGTGTGAATCCCGTATGCGTTCACGTAATGGGGGAACTTCCCCGAACAGCCGATCCCTGAAAAGAGGGCCACGTTATGAGGCTCGATCTCCAGCTCGGCCAGGGCCTGCTGGAGGGCCGACGTGATCCCGAAGTCCCCGCAACCGGGGCACCAGTCGATGTGTACGTCGGTCTTGTATTCAGCGACCTTAAATGCCATGGCGCAACACCGTCCGAGAGGATGAGGCGTTTTTCTGGAGGACCTGCTGAATGGCCTCCAGGACTTCCTCGACGACCATGGGGCGGCCGTTGTACTTGACGATCTTGTGGGGGATAGCGATGCCCGTCTCCCGCCGGATGAGGCCCGCCATCTGGGCCGAGTAGTTGTTCTCGATGGCGATCAGACGGGCGTACCGTCGCAGGATTTCGGCCAGGCGCTCGCCGTCCAGGGGCCACAGCATGCGGAGCTGGAGGAAGCCCAGCCTCCGACCCGTCCGGCGGGCGATCTCCTCCATCGCCTCCAAGACGACCCCCTTCGTCGAACCCCAGCTTACGATCAGGGTGTCCGTGTCCGGCTCCCCCCAGAAGGCCCACTTCTCGGCCTCCGGGGTCTCCCGGACGATCAGCTCCAGGCGGGACATGCGCTTTTCCATCATGCGGTCCCGGAGGACGACGTCTTCCGTGATGTGACCGAGTTCGTCGTGTTCATCCCCGGTCATCCAGAAGATGCCGTACTTCTGGCCGGGTCGGCTCCGGGGGGAAAGGCCGGATTCGGTGAACTCGTAGCGCCGGAACACCTGGTCGGCATACCGGGCCGCCAGGGTCTCATCGTCCAGGAGGAGGCCCCGGTCGATGCGCACGGCGTCCAGCTCGAAGAGAGGGTACGTGCTGGTGCTGTTGGCCAGGTACTTGTCCGTCAGGTGGATGACGGGGACCTGGTACCGCTCCGCATAGTTGAAGGCCCGCACGGCGTCGTAGAACATCTCCCGGTGGTCGCCGGAGGCGATCACGATCCGGGGAAACTCGCTGTGGCCGTGGTGGATGGCGAACCAGAGGTCGCCCTGCTCCGTCCGGGTCGGCAGGCCCGTGCTGGGGCCGCCCCGCTGGTAGACCGTGACGACGACGGGCACCTCACTGATACCGGCCCAGCCGAGGCCCTCCATCATCAGACAGAACCCCGGCCCCGAGGTGGCCGTGCTGGCCCGGGCCCCGGCGATGGCCGCCCCGACGGCCATCGTGATGGCGGCGATTTCGTCCTCTGTCTGGACGACGACGACGGGGGCCTTGTCGGGCCCCCCATGCCCCTTCCCGTTGGGGAACAGGGGCACGTTCTCATGGGACTCCAGGTACACGCTCTCATCCGTGGCCGGCGAGATGGGATAATACGTCTGGAACGTGCAACCGGCCAGGAGCTTGCCTAAGGCGACCGCCTGCGTGCCCTGTAGATAAATCCGGGGTTGGCGGACGGGCACGGGCGTCAGCCGAAAGGCAAAGGGCTCCGGGAAGGTCTCCCGGATGTATTCGTAGGCGACCCGGGCGGCGACCTGGTTCGTCTCGACGATGCGGGCCCGTCCCCTGAACTGGTCCTCGATGGCCCGGTCCAGGTACTCGATGTCGAATTGAAAGAGGGCGAGGGACACGGCGACGGCCATCGTGTTCAGCGTGCGGGACAGCTTGGCGTACTCGGTTTCCCCGATCTTTTGGCCCAGGCGCCTGAAGAGGTCGTCATACGGGACGGCAAACAGCCGCACGCCCCGGTCGGCCGCATCGTTCAAGACGTCTTCCAGAGTCAGGCCCCGGCCCTTCGAGGTCAGGTAAGCCTTAAGGTCTTGTTTGTAGCGGCGCTCCATATTGGGGGGGCTGTCCACGGTCGACGAGAGGAGCTTGGGGTCAAAGATGATCCCGCCGTCCGGGACGACCGAACGGAAGTGCTTCATCGGGGTTTCCACGTCGAAGGTCGCCAGGAGGTGCACGGCGGCACAGGAAGCCAGCACCGGCCGTTCGGGATGCACGCGGACCTGAAAATAGCTGTGTTTTCCCATGATGTTGGAGTAGTACTCCCGTTTTCCGAAGACGTGCAGACCGGCAAACGCACAGGCCCGAGCGAATAGATTGGCCGCCGTATCGACACCGCTCCCCTGGGCGCCGCCGATCATCCAGGATACCGGTTCCTGCATGGCGAGATCCTCACCGTCGGCAAAATTAGCCGGTGGGCGAAGCCGAGGCGGTTCGGATAACAAGCGTGGCGCTGGCGCTTATGGCGCCTTACCTATTATAGGTAGCCCATCCGGCGTTGACAACTGTACGAAAACGTCCGCCGGGTCCCTGCCCCTTCCCTGGCCGAATGACCAGGGGCGCCCTTCCCCCTTTTGGCGGGGGGCGTCCCATCCCTTTGCCTGTGGTTTCTCGAGGGGCTCCGTATCACTATACGGATGGCCTGGAAGGACGTCGCTCTCGCAAGGCGTCGGGAGCGGCGGGCCGGCCGTTCGGGCATTCGGCAGTTGGGCAGGGCTAGATTCCTAAAGAATATAAGCTAACGAAGCACTATTTTGGGTTCCCCGGACGTAGGAAACCGCGGGGAGATCGCCGCTGAAGCTCTCACCGTCGGCGGACCTTCGGCCGGCGTGGCGCTCCAACCCCTCCCTCCCCCCTCCTGGGGCCGGGGGTCCGCCAGCGGCGATCCCACGGCCGGATCGTCGGTAGGGTCACTCAGTGCCGTCAAGGGGCAAACTCATGGCCCGGCCTTTGGTCAAGCACGTGATCGTGTTTAACGTGGCGGACGGCACGGCCGAGGAAGCGTGCCTTCGAATGGCCGCTGAGGCGCGTGAGGTCCTCATCCAAGTCCCGGGTGTCGTCGGCGTCTCTTTCGGCGTCGCCGTCTCCCCGAAGCCGGCCTACCGATACCTCCTGATCGTCGACTTTGCCAACGAATCGGTCATCGACCTCTATCGGGACCATCCCATCCACGTACGATTCGCCAACGAAGTCTTCCGGCCCATGGCCGTCCACCGGATCACGACCGACTACCGGATGCTCTATGGCGTCTGAGAACAGCCGGGACCGTCGGGTCCCCCGTTGCATGAGCACTCAGCACCCGGACAACGTCACCGTCCCCTTCTTCGCCCAGGGGCCTGTCATGGAAGGGGTCGACGAGATCCGGGAGGCCTACTACGCCTTCTCCCACCTGGGCTGTGACGAACAGATGTGGGACTTCGAGGGGAAGGAGGTCGACGAGTTCGTCGTCGAAAAGCTCCTGACGACGTATGAAAGCTTCTTCCGCCTCTTCCCCCTGGGACGGGCCGTCTATCTGACCGTTCGGGTCCCGAACCCGGCCGTCGATAAGGCCCAGGGCAAGATCCTGCTGGAAGTCCTGCAGGCCATCCCCCGGGCCTATGACGTCGCTCGTCTGTTTTATGGAGAAGGCATCGCCCCCATTTTTGAGATCATCTTCCCGATGACGACGTCGGCCGAGGAACTCAACCGGGTCTTACGGTACTATCAGGTCTTCGTCACGGGCAAGGAGGAAACGGCCCTGATCCCCGGCGACCGCCCCCTGCGGGAATGGATCGGGGAGTTCCACCCCAAGACGATTCAAGTCATCCCCCTCGTCGAGGACAAGGCGTCCCTGCTTCAGGCCGACGCCATCGTCGGCAACTACCTCCGGGACAAGGACCTCCCGTACCAACGGGTCTTCCTGGCCCGGTCCGACCCCGCCCTGAACTATGGGATGCTGGCGGCGGCCCTCCTTGTGAAGGTCGCCCTGCATCGCCTGGACCGACTCGAGCGGGCCGTGGGGATTCCCATCTATCCGATCCTGGGCGCCGGCAGTGCCCCGTTTCGGGGGAACTTCCGGCCCGATACGGTCGAGCGGTACCTCAAGGAGCATCCCAGCGTCCAGACCTTTACGATTCAATCGGCCTTCAAGTATGACCATCCGGCCCCGGCCATCGTCCAGGCCATCGAGACCATCAAACGGACGCCCCGAGGCGAGCCCTGGCCCATCGAGTCGGAACCCCGGGTCCTGGACCTCATCGAGCGGACGTCTGCCTGTTACCAACGCCAGGTCCAGCGTCTGGCGCCCCTCGTGAACACCGTCGCGCCCTTCGTACCCCGCCGACGGGCCCGGAAACTCCATATCGGCCTCTTCGGATACAGCCGGAACATCGGGGGCGTATCCTTGCCGCGGGCGATCCCCTTCTGCGCCGCCCTCTACGCCCTGGGCCTGCCGCCCGAGATTCTGGGCCTGGCCGACCTCCGCCCCGAGGACCGGGACCTGATCCGCCGAGTCTACCCCCACTGGGAGACCGACCTCGGCGATGCCCTGCGCTACCTGAACGAAGACGCCTTCAGCCTCCTGCCGCCCAGCGAGGTCGAAGAGACCCGGAAGGCCCTGCGCCGCCTCCGGGTCGATTTCGCCCCGGACCCGGTCCATCGGGACATCACGTCCAAGATCCTTCAGAAACTCCAGGCCCGAAGCCTTGAGGGTCTCAGCGACCTCATCCTCCAGGCCGCCTGGGTCCGGCGTTTTCTCGGCTGACCCCGACCCGAAACAGAGTGTAGCCCCCCTGGGACCCCACCGGGAGGAGCCCGGGTCCGTCCCGAAGCCACCGATAGTTCCGTTCCGGGGGGCGGTCCCGCCACTGCCGCGCCAGGTCTGCCAGGGGAACGACCAGATAGGCCGGCCGGCCGTCTTCTCCCAGGCGGGCCAGGTCCTGAGGCGTGCAAGTGTATAGCTCCGCCACGTCCAACCCCGTATAGTACCGCAGGGTCAGCGTGATGCCGAAGGCAAGGACCCGCGCGTCCGGCTCGACCGTCCGCTCGACCCACCGGGCGACGGCCAGGTCGGCGTCCTTTCGGTCCAGGAAGGCGTCGATCACGCGCCCGTTGTAAGCCAGGCTCCCCAGCCCGCCCACGACCAGACTCCCGACGACCAGCCGACGGCGCCCCGTCGGACCCAAGGGCCTCAGGACACGTCTCCCGATCCCCTGGACCCGTAAAACAAAGGCTCGAATCCCCCGTCTCTCGACGCCTGGACCCTCCTCGGGACCCGACCCCCGGGACCCGAGGCCACCCCCCGACTGATACAGGCCGATGGCCGTCAGGCCCGCCGTCGCCGGCAGGAGCGCCAGGGCAAATCGAAAGTTCTCATAAGGAATCCCGGCCAGGAATCCGTACATCCCGGCCGTCCAGCCGCCCAGCAGGGCTAAGATACGTCCCCACCGGTGCCGGAACACGGTCCATAGGCCGAGGACCCAGAAGGGCGTCCATAGCGGGAACAGCGACCGCGGGGAGACGAAGGCCTTGGCGTAAAAGAGGGCGACCGGGAGCGGATACTCGGCGTGCCCGTCGACGGTCTCCAACGTCCGGCGGAAGGCATGGCCGGGAGACCACCCCGTCAGCCACGGATGGCGCCACGGGACATGCCCGGAATGCCGGAGAAGGACGGCCTGCGGGGCCAAGACCGACAGGCCCACAACGCACCCCAGGAGGCCATGAGCCAGGGCCTTTCGACCGTAACGCCGCACGGCCCAGAGCCCGTAAATGCCCAGGGGGAGGATTAAGAGCGCATACACCCATCGGGTCAGGACAGCCCACGCCAGGGCGAAGGCCGAGAGGAGAACCCACCGGAGACGCCCCGACCCGCCATACCGGACGGCCGCCCAGGCGGCCAGGGCGCCCCAGAAGAGGGCCGCCGTGTCAGCCATGACAGTAAGGCTCCAGTGCCATAACTGGCCCGAAGCCAGGGCGATGAGGCCGGCCAGTAGACCGACCCGACGAGCCTCTCCCAGACGGAATCCCTGCTGTTCCAGGAGTCTACGGACGATCCCGACGCATAAGAGGACCACGCCGGCCCCGGCCAGGGAGCTGACGACTTGACCCGCTCGGGGCGTGACCCCGACCAGGGGGAATAGGGCGGCGACCAGGGCCGGATAGCCCACGGGCCAGAAGAAGGGCGGCGGCCATCGACCCTGCCGGAGACTCGCCCGAAGCTGAACGGCATAGTCGTAGTAGGCAAAGGCGTCCTGGCCGTACAGGCCGTCAAATGCCCGGAAAACGATCACGGCCCAGTGAAGCCCCAGGGCCAGCACCCCCAGCCCGAGGGCCGTCCCGACGTACGTCCGGTCCTGCCGACGAGAGGCCATGTCCATCGAAGGAGTCTCAGGTCCCGGTGATCCGGGGGCGGTAGCAGGGCGCCGGGCGTTAGGTCCTTAGCTGAGGACCTGGGACTCGACACCCGGCGACCTTAGAAGTTTAGAAGTCCAGTATAATCCCTCTGCCGCCCGCTTCGGAGCGCCGGACCCATGACCGTCGGGGTCGTGATTCCCACGTACAACGAGGCCGAAAACCTGCCGGCCCTGATCGAACGCCTGATGGCCCTTGGGCTGGAGTCCCTGCGTGTCATCGTCGTGGACGACGCCTCGCCCGACGGCACGGGCCAGGTCGCCGACCGCCTGGCCGACCGGTATCCCGGCCGCATCTACGTGATCCACCAGGCCCGCCGGACGGGCCTCGGGGCGGCCTACCGGGCGGGATTTCGCCGTGCCCTGCAAGACGGCGTCTCGTGGGTCGTCCAGATGGACGCCGACCTCTCCCATGCCCCGGAGGACCTGCCTCGGCTCCTCGAAAAGGCTCGGGATGCGGACGTGGTCGTCGGCTCCCGCTACGTGGCGGGGGGCGGCGTGGACCGACGGTGGCCCCGGTGGCGGCGATGGCTGAGCCGGCTCGGCAATCTGTACGCCCGGTGGGTGACCGGTCTGAGGGTCCGGGACGCCACGGCCGGGTTCAAGGTCTTTCGGCGGGACGTCCTCGAACGTATCGGCGTCGAGGGCTTACGGTCCGACGGGTACGCCTTCCAGCATGCGGGCCTGAAGGTAGTCCCGAAGGGCGACGGCGTTGTTGCGTTCGGTGTCCCGAGCGCTGTAGAGAAGCGTCACAGGCCCCCGTCGAGCCGCTTCCAGGATGGGGCGCCAGGCCTCGGGCTTGGCATCCAGTTCGGCAAAGTACCGCCGACGAAACTCCTCCCAGCGGGCCGGGTCGTGGCCGAACCAGCGGCGGAGTTCATGGCTCGGGGCGACGTCCCGGAGCCAGCCGTCGAGACGGAGGCTCTCCTTCGAGAAGCCCCGGGGCCACAGGCGCTCGACGAGAAAGCGCACGCCGTCGTCGGCTTCCGGCGGGTCATACACCCGCTTGACCCGAATCACGGGGAGTTTCTGCACGGGCGTCATGGTCCCGATCCTAATCTGCCCCGCTCTCGGAGGCGTCCGTCTCGGGCGCCCAACGGAAGGCCGTCGGGTCCACAGGGCGGTCGGGGGCGACCCGGAAGACGCACCGGCCGTCGCCCCGTTGGAAGCGTTCTTCCCGGATGACACGGGCGCCCAAGAGGCGGGTCAGGGTCGATACGGTCACACTGCAGAGGACCGGCCGTCGCAGGGCCACGTTCAGGAAGGGGCAGTTTTGCTCGACCAGGTAGTAGCCGCGTTCGTCGCGCTCCAGCCGCATGTAGGGGTCGCCGTCCTGGTAGATGGCCGTCAGGGCGGCCAGACGTTCCTCGAGACTCATTCCCCGAAGGCGCGGCTCCCACCACCGGACCCGGGTCTCGACCATATCGGTCAGGACCCGGTGAAGGCCCTCGGGACCGAAGAGACCCGCCACCCGGTCGATGATCTCGACGGCCAGGTCGTCATAGTCCTTGGGAAACAGCTCCTCACCGGCCGGCGTCAGGGAATAGCGATAGCTGGGTCGGCCCCCTTTGGGGGTCGGCCGCCGCTGGACTTGACGCTGGACCCAGCCCTCCCGTTCCAACCGAAGGGTCTGTTGCCGGACGGCTTCGACCGTCACGCCCAACCGCTCGGCCATTTCGTGAAGCGTCCGGGGGCCGGTCTGCTTGATCAGTCGGAGGATGCTTCGTTGCAGGTCCGAGAACCCACCCATGGCGCTCATAGGTCCGCTCCCGCACGGTCTTACTCCACCTGGGGGCTACTCGCCCGATGCATGCTCATCAATCGGACGATCCTGAGGCCTCACACCGGAAAAGTCAAAGACCCGGGTGCCGACGCCGTAGCGAAGCACGAGTTCACCGCCCCACCAGCCGCCGACGACGAGAGCGGCCAAGCCGGCTCCCGAAAAAACGAGGGCGGCGAGCCATCGAACGCCCGTCGGAGGCGAGACCCCGACCCGGAGGACCAGGCTCGTCGTGAACGCTCCGGTCGCCGTCAACATCAGCGTCATATGGACGGTCGCCGCCCGGACGGCCGGATGGTCCGCCGGCAGGGCCAGATAGTCCAGCAGGCCCGTGAGAATCGTCGGGACGGCCATCAGCAGGCCCAGGGCAAGGCATCCGAAGGCCCAGCGTTCCCATGGGGACGGCCCGAATCCGAGGGTCAAGCCGTCGGCCAGGACGGAAGTCACCCACAGGGCTATGGGAAAGTCCGTGAGGACGACGTGGGCGGGGTGACCCAGGAATCGCACGCGGGGCGACACGGGACTTCACCGGTCATCGGAGGACGCCGAGGGCGCCCAGGAGCAAGATCACGAAGGCCGTGGCGGCGACGAGGGCATGGGTCACGATCAGGAGCGCCGGGAGCGGCTTGCGTTGCAAGTGAATAAAGAACAGGATGAAGCCGCCCAGGGCGGCGATGACAAACAAGACCAGGGGCAGGGCCACGGGAGTGGCCGTGTGACCTTGGAGAAAGAGGAGGAGGACGAGGACCAAGCCGGTTGCGGCGAAGAGCCCGTGCAAGAGGGCGACCGGGACGGCGACGGGCTTCCGCCCCAGGTGAAGAGCGGCCAAGACGACGCCGACGAGGGCGGCGACGGCAAAGGCTCCGATGGCGACGTTCAACATCGTTCCCTCCCGATAGGGTGCTGGTCTTTTTAAGAATGGGGCTGAATTTCCGGGGTCCGGCGTTTGGGAACGTCGTGTCCCGTTTCGCCGGTCGTCCCCTTCTTCCATCCCAATGACCCAATGATAAAGGGGACAGGCCCGATTGTCAAGTATATACACAATTAATTTGCATATGAGCCCACGTGTTGCGAAGATGCCATCATCACGGCCGGCTCCCCGTTCCGGTGGACGGCCGGGAGCAGGCTAAAATGGAACAACGCAAGCCCGGACCCTGTATCAGGGTCCTTAAATAGGACCGTTCGGTTCGGCAGAATGCCGTCAGGACGGCCTTTTCTATTGCCCGGGAAGCACGATTTCCCGACCGGCCCGTCGGCCCAAGGCCGTGGCCCGTCACTCAGAAAATCGTCCGCCCCGAAGGGCGGCCGGATGGCCGCGACCCCGCTCGGGCGAGCGGGGCTTGGATAAAAAACGGCCCACTGCCGACCTGCCCAACAGAGCGGCTCAGCTCGTGAGAATCCCGATGGGATCGGCTTTTCCGACCGTTCGGGGAGAACGGTTTTCAAGCCTTGCGACGTCGTGACGTCGTTACGCCGTTACGACGTCACAAATTCAAAACATTCCCTCACAGGAGGCCGTCGATGCAGGGATTCCTGGCAAGCTTCACGGGAAGGTGCGCAGGCCTCTGGCCGGGCCTGTGGTGTCTGATTTGGGGAATGGCCCTGAGCCCGGCTTGGGGCGCGTCTCCGGCAGGGAGGGCCGACCTGACCTTGGGACCGGGCCGGCCTCGGACCTCACCGCTCCGCCCGGTCAGTACGTACTCCATCATCGCCATCGACCCTGAGGCCAATGAGATGGGCGTGGCCGTGCAGTCCCACTGGTTTTCCGTCGGGTCGGTCGTGACCTGGGCCGAGCCGGGCGTCGGCGTCGTGGCGACCCAGTCGCTGGTCGATGTCTCTTACGGCCCCCTGGGCCTGGACCTCATGCGGGGCGGCAAGACGGCATCGGAGGCCCTGCAAGCACTCCTCCGGGCCGACGAGGGCCGGGAAGTCCGGCAGGTCGCCATGCTGGACGTCCGGGGAAACGTCGTCGCCCATACGGGAAGCCGTTGCATCCCCGAGGCGGGCCATCAGGTCGGGAAGAATTACTCGGTGCAGGCCAACCTGATGCTCAAGGCGACCGTCTGGCCGGCGATGGCCCGGGCCTTCGAGACGACGAAGGGCGACCTGGCGGAACGCCTGATGGCGGCCCTCGAAGCGGCCGAGGCCGAAGGCGGCGACCTGCGGGGCCGCCAGTCGGCGGCCATTAAGATCGTCCGGGTCCGGCCGGAGGGTCCCTGGTGGCGGAACGTCGTGATGGAGCTTCGGGTCGAGGACCATCCCGCCCCCTTAAAGGAGCTTCGGCGGCTCATTCAGCTTCACCGGGCCTATGCCCACATGAACGCCGGGGACGCCGCCTTAGAGAAGAACGACATGGCGACGGCCATGCGGGAGTACGCCGCCGCCGAGGCCCTCGCCCCCGACAATCTGGAGATGCGCTTCTGGCACGCCGTCGGCCTCATCGGCGTCGGCCGTCTCGACGAGGCCCTGCCCATCCTGGTCCCCATCCTCCGCAAGGACGCCCGTTGGATGGTCCTCCTCGAGCGGCTCCCGAAGGTCGGCCTGCTCCCGTCCGACCCGGCCATCCTCGAACGGGTCCGGGCCGCCCTGAAGAAGTAGGGCAGTTCGGGAATCCAGGAGTCCGGGAATTCAGCAGGCCGACAATCCGGGAGTCCGGCAAGCCGGCGGTCCGGGAATTCAAGAGTCCGGCATTGGAGAGTCGACTCGAGGTAACGGGCGGATCAGGGGGGAACCGCGCAGGGATAGTGATCAAGGCAATGACTATGCCTGATCTCTTCAAAACGCCGGGAGTCATCCCGGCGTCCCCCCTGTCCTGGCGCCGCCGGCGACGGCGGCGTCCATCCCATCGGAGCACCAGCAGTCATGCCGGCGCCCGTCCCCTATGATCACTACCCGCGTGTAGACGGATAGGCCACCCGTAAGCTGGACTGGGGGGATCCAAAGCCCAGATCCCCCCAGACCATTCGCCGTTTGACGATGAAGCTGTCCCTATAGGCGACTCGGATCCGTTCCCCGCGCCCGAACGGCCGCACTCCCGGACGCCCGCATTCCCGAACTGCCGAATTCCCTATCCCCCGGCCGACCGGATGAGGCGGTAAATCTCCCGCAGGCGCGGCGGCTGGCCCGTCATCAGGACGCCGACCCGGAAGACCCGGGCCGCCGCCCAGAAGGCCGCCGCCACGGACAGGACCAGCAGGCCGCCGGTCGTGATGTATTCCCAGAGGGGAACGTCGCCGGCCGCCCGGTTCATCATCACGAAGGGCGTGTACGGCGGGACGTACGACAGTATACGGGCCAACGCCCCGTCCGGGTCTCGGGCGATGGGGACCATCGTGAGGAGGGGCACGATCAGGAAGAAGAATACAGGCTGAAGGAGGTTCTGCGCCTCCCGCAGGCTGTCACAGACCGACCCGAGGCCCCCCAACAGGGCCGCATACAACAGATACCCCAGCAGGAAGTACACCAAGAAGGGTCCCAGGTATGCGACGTCGACGGCGGCCCGGACCAGCCCGACGTCCAGCCCCCCGCCGAGCCGACTCACGGCGACCCATCCGAGACCCACCAACGAGGCGACCCACGCCCCGACCATCGTGAGGCCCGACAGGGCCGAACCCAGGACCTTCCCCGTCATCAACTGCTCTGGCGACACGTACGAGAGCAGGACCTCGACGACCCGGCTGGACTTCTCCTCGATGGTGTTCGTCAGGAGGAGCTGGGCCGACGTGACGACGGAAATCCACAGCAGGTACACGAAGGCGACCGGGACCCACTGCCGGAAGGTATCCGTCATCCCGGCCCGAACGGCCTCGCCGGCCGCCGTGACACGGACCTTCTCGAAGCGGGCCGGCGCTTGGAGCCACTGAAGAACGGTCTCGTCGATGCGCCGGTCGGCCAGACGCCGGGCCCGCAGGACGCGGGTGGTCTGTTCGGTAAACCAATCGTACAGGTCCGTATCCGTCAGGTTTTTCGAGACGTACCGGCAGTCCCGACAGTCGGGGAGGGGGTCCGGCCCGATGACAAAGTAGGCGAATAGGTCTCCCTCGCGGACCATGCGGTTGAGGACCTCGACGGGGTCGCCGGCCGTCCGGGGGACCTCGACCCGGACGAATCGGCTTCGGGCCAGGCCGCTGTGGAGCCGCCTCGCCTCTTTCGGCGTCAGGCCCTGCCACCACGCCCGCAGGTCCGGGCCTGCCTCCTGGAGAATCCGGTCGATTTCCGGGGAGGCCGTCGTTCCCGTCGGGTCGCCCAAGCCACCGACGATGCGGTGGGCCAAGACCCGGAGCCGGTCTTCCTTCAAGGTCGCCAGGGCCGGGGCGACCCGGCGCAGGGCCGGCGGGAGCGTGGCGAGACCGACGTCGCCGGCCTGGGACCGCTCGACGGCGACCTGAAAGATGAGGGCAAGGTCCTCGGCGTCGGCCTGGGCCTGGACCGCCGGAGCGAGCCATCCAGAGCGGTCCAGCACGGCATATCGCCGGGGGGCCTTCGCCCGCTCGAGCCAGGCCGGGAGGGCGACCGCCAGGACCAGGATGACGGGGAACGAGAGGATGCCGATCCAGAAGGTCTTCGTGCGAAGGTTCTCGACGTACTCCCGGAGAGCGATGAGAAGGGCCTTACGCATGGATTTCGCCTCCGACGGTGCGGATGAAGATCTCGTGAAGCGAGGGGGCCCGGACCTCAAACCGGCGGATGCGCACACGACCGACCAGCTGGGCCAGGACGGCCTGGGGGTCGGCCCCGTCGTCGAGAAAGATTTCGGCATACTTCCCCGAGTGGTTGACCCGCCGGACGCCGGTCAGCTCCCGCAAGACGCGGCCGTCCCCGTCGTAATCCAGATGGATGGCCCGGCCCCCGGCGGCCTTTACGTCGGCCAGGGGTCCGTCCAGGACCTTGCGGCCCCGATGGATGAGGACGACGGCGTCGCAGATCTGCTCGGCCTGCTCCATGATGTGGGTCGAAAACAGGACGGTCCGGCCCCGACGCTTCAGGTCCAGGACGACGTCCCGCAGGAGGTCCCGATTGACGGGGTCGAGACCGGCGAAGGGTTCGTCCAGGACGACCAGCTCCGGGTCGTGGACGAGGGCCGCGGCGAGCTGGACCTTCTGGCTCATGCCCTTCGAAAGGGTCTCGCAGGGCTTGCGGGCCCACTCGGCGAGGCCCAGGCGCTCGAGCCATTCATGGGCCCGCCGACGGGCCGTCGGACCGTCCAGACCCTTCAGGCGGGCCAAGTAGGCCAAGAGCTCGGCGACCTTCATCTTCTTGTACAGGCCCCGCTCCTCGGGGAGATAGCCGACACGAGGCCGAACGTCCTCCGGCCGGGCGTGGCCCAAGACTGCGATACGGCCCTCGTCCGGCCAGAGAATGCCGACGATCATCCGGAGGGTCGTCGTCTTCCCCGCTCCGTTGGGTCCCAGGAAGCCGTAGATCGTGCCGGCCGGGACCCGGAGGGAGAGGTCCGAGACGGCCGTGACGTTCCCGAATCGCTTCGTGACGTTCTCCAGGACGAGGGCCGCCGACATGGATACCGTCCCTCTCGATGTGCAGTCGAGAATCTCGAATCACGAAGGGGGAAAGGGGCAGGAAGCATGCCGCATCTAATCGGAGGACCCCTCCCCTGTCTCCCCGGAAGCCTCTCCCTCCGCCTCCATCTCTTCGACCATTGCGTCCCAATCTTCGCCGAGGTCTTCACCGAGTTCCCGGCCCATCCGCTTCATCCAGCGGGCGACGCTCCGGGGGTCGTTCTCGTCGACGTCCCCGAGATGCGAAGGGTCGAGGAGGGATTCGAGACGGTCTTCCTCGGACCGCAGGAAGGCGACCCGGGAGGGGATGCGGGTCAGGCGCGTCTGACCACAACGGGGACACCGGGCCGTCTCTGTCTCGGCCTGGCGGGCCGTCCACCAGAAGAGGCTGACCCGGCGCCGACAGTCGTGACAGATGTACTCATAGATCGGCACGGCGCAGCCTCCGGGAGGAACCGAGATGCAGGATACAAGACACAAGATGCAGAATGCAAGACAGCCACGGTCCCAAGATACCAGAGCCATTCGGTTCGTGAGAATGGCGTCGAGACAACCTTTCCCATCCCCCGGGAAGTACGATTTTTCAAGTCTCATAAATTCGACCATAGACCACCGACCATGGACCATAGACCCCCTGGGCCCAAGCCGGTCTACGGTCTATGGTCTGTGGTCTGTGGTCGGATTTATGACAAAACTCCCTGATCCCCCGTGAGAAAGAAGCTTTAGATCAAGACTCTCACCTTGCCCGCTCCTCCAGGGAGAATGTTTTGAGCGGATTGGGTCACGCTGGGGGCGCGTCGAGAGGGGCCCAGGGTGTGTGCGGGGGTGACTCATGCCCGACCGTAGGTTTCCGTCAGGTCGGCCAGGCGACGGGCGAGTTCCGACGTGATCTGATGAGGCTGGAGACGCCACTCCCAGTTGCCCGTCGGAGTCGCCGGGGTGTTCATCCGAGCCTCGGCTCCCAGGCCGAGGACGTCCTGCATAGGGATGATGACCCGGTCGGCGACCGACATCATGGCCAAGCGGACCATCTCCCAAGCCACTTCGTCAGCCGTCACCGTCCGGCCCAGGTATCGGAAGAGGCGGTGGCGGTCCTCGTCCGAGGCTTCTTGTTCGAACCAGCCCCGGACCGTGTTGTTATCGTGGGTCCCCGTGTAGACGACGCAGTGCCGGACGTGATTGTGCGGGGCATACGGATTCGTGGGCATGTCGGGTCCGAAGGCAAAAAGCAGGACTCGCATGCCCGGAAAGCCCCATCGCTCCATGACCTCCCGGACGTCCGGCGTGATGACGCCCAGGTCCTCGGCGATGATGGGCAGGCAGGGAAAGTGTTTGGACAGAGTCCGAAAGAAGTCGTCGGCCGGTGCCTCGACCCAATACCCGTGGACTGCCGTCGGCTCATGGGCCGGGACCTCCCAGTAGGCCACGAAGCCCCGAAAGTGGTCGACTCGGACGAAGTCATAAAGACTCAGGTTGTGCGCTATCCGTCGGACCCACCAGTCGTAGCCCCGCTGACGCAGGACGTCCCACCGGTAGACGGGGTGGCCCCACCGCTGACCCGTGGCGCTGAAGTAGTCGGGCGGGACGCCGGCGACGTGGGTCGGCCGCTTCTGGTCGTCCAGCTTGAAGAGGTGGGGATGGGCCCAGGCGTCGGCGCTGTGATAATCGACATACATGGGGAGGTCCCCGATGATCTGGACACCCTGCTCCCGGGCGTAGGCCCGCAAGGCCTGCCATTGGCGAAAGAACAGATACTGCCAGAACTTCTCCATGGCGACCCGCCGGCCCAGACGTCGACGCGCCCGGTCCAGGGCCGCCGGATGCCGGTCCCGCAGGACACGCGGCCACCGGTCCCAGGTCTGACCCCTGAAGTGCTCCGTCAGGGCCACAAAGAGGGCATAGTCATCGAGCCAGGCCGCATGCGCCTCGACGAACCGTTGGTAGTCCGGGTCCCGCCGACGGGGCCCAAACCGCTCGAAGGCCCTCTCCAGGAGGCGCCGTTTGAAGGCGTAGGCCCCAGGATAGTCGACCCGGTCTTCAGGCAAGTCGGGACGAGACGCCAGGTCTTCAGGAGTCAGCCAGCCGTCCTCGACGAGGCGTTCCGGGCT
This sequence comes from bacterium HR11, assembly GCA_002898535.1. Lineage (NCBI taxonomy): Bacteria > bacterium HR11. The sequence goes on along the minus strand of BEHN01000020.1, from coordinate 25,926 downwards.
GATGAGGAGGGGATTGCCTGCAAAGGCCGACACGGCATTGTACGGGGAGGCGCCCCCGCCGGGGCCCGTCGGGGTCAGGGGGAGGACCTGCCAGAAGCTCTGTCGAGCCTCAGCCAAGAAGTCCACGAACCGGTAAGCCCAGGGACCCAGGTCCCCGACCCCGAAAGGGGACGGTAGCGAAGTGACGTGGAGCAGGATGCCGCTCCCCCGACGTCTCATAGCCCGAACCTCCGGGATCGGCGGTCGGCGTCAGGTCTCGAGTGCCTATCTCATCAACCGCTGCCAGCCCCTCTCCCAGGGGGAGAGGGGGCCGTGGGATTTATGAGACCGCTTCTAACATAGCAGGGCCGTTCGGTTCGTGAAAACCCGCATGGATTCGGCTTTATTGGCTCACAGCTCATGGCTTATAGTCCCATGAGCATCAGCTATGAGCTATGAGCCCACATGGGCCATGAGCCGATAGGGGCTATGAACCATCCATCACCCTGGCTCGTCACTTCGTTACTTCGTCGTCACTTCATCACTCCGTCCCTCTATCACTTCGCCATTCTGTCCCTTCAAAAAATCGTCCGCCCCGAAGGGTCGGAAAGGCTGAATCCATGCGGGTTTTCACGAACCGAAGGGCCCTAATAACGACAAGCGATCTCATAAATCCGACCATAGACCATAGACCACAGACCATAGACTGGCTTGGGCCCAGGGGGTCTATGGTCCATGGTCTATGGTCCATGGTCCGGGGTCTGTGGTCCATGGTTCGGGGTCGGATATCGCCGGTCCCGTCGGATTGATGAGACCGGTTCAAAGCACTACCAAGTCCACGTCTGGAGGTTTTCCGAGGCGTCGGCCGCCACGATGGCGTCCTCGATGTCGAAGCCGTCGATGACGACGGCCGGGCCGATGAAAGCGTTCACCAGGCGAGTCCGCCGGGCCCGGACGGACCGGTCCAGGACGCTGGCCCGAAGGGCGGCCCGTTCGACGAAACATTCGGCCCCTACGACGGCCCACTCTTCGACGGCGACATCGTCGGCGACATGCGCCGTCGGATGAACCCATAGGCCGGGGCGACGCCAGGTTCCCGCCGCTTCCAGGCGGGACCGGAGCGAGCCAAAGGCCGCCGGCCGTGCCTGCCAGGTCCGGACAAGATCCCTGTAGGTCGCCCGGAAGCGGTCGGCGTGCCCGAAGTCCCACCAGGGACCGTCGTCCCGATAGCCGACGAGGCGGAGGGTCCCGGCCTGCCAGGCCGGGGCGACGGCGTCCCGGAACCAGTCGGACGGGAATTCGGTCGGCAGGCCCCGGAGGGCCGACGTGCGCAGGAAGGCCAGCCCAGCGTACAGGACGGCCGCCCGGCCGGGCGCCGCCGAGGGGTACAGGTCGGACGTCCTCGGGTCCAGGTAGAAAAGGGTATAATCGGAAGCCCCGGCGTTCACCGTCCGCACGTACAGGACGGCGTCGGCGTCGGTCCCCAGGGCAAAGTCCAGAAAGGCCGCCGTATCGACGAGCCCCAGGGAATCCCCGTTGAGGACGAGGACGTCGTCGGACCGACCCGTCGCATTCCAGAGGTTTCGGATCGCCCCACCCGTGCCGTAGGGAAAGTCGGCTTCGTCGAGATACTGGACCGGGACGGGGCTGTCCCAGGCCGTCGGCGGCGGGAACCGGTCGGCCATGTAGTGCCGGTTGACATAGATTTCTCGGATTCGGCCGTCGCCCCGAAGTCGGTCCAACTGAAGCTGGAGGAGGGGGACGTTCAGGACGGGGACCAGGACTTTGGGATACACGAGCGTCAGGGGCCGGAGCCGCATGCCGTACCCGGCCGCCAGGATCAGGACCTGCATGGCCTTGCCTCCGGAAGACGGAAGATGCAAGAATGCAAGATACGGGATGCAGGATGCAAGACGGGTCTCGGGGCAGGGAGGCACGCATGAGGCGGTCTCGATGGGTCGGCCTCATCGTCGTCGGTCTGGCCCTCGCCGTCGGCGGGTTCGGTAGCGGCTACGGGGCGCTTCCCTCGGCCTCGGATGCGTCCTCCGCCCTGGGAGGGCAGATAGCGATTCGCCGTTCGCCGTTCGCCATTCACCCTCTTCACATCGGGCCAGCCCCCGTCGCATCATCCTCCCCGGAAGCCCTCCGGCCCCTGATGGACGCCGCCGAGCGGATCCGCCAGCTTCGATTCCGCCGCCTGTTGACGACGAAGCCCCTGACAGACGCCACGCTTCGCCAACTCTTGGAGTCCGAGCGGAAAGAGCAGGCCCGCCGGTATGAGGCCAGCGAGAAGATCCTCCAGCTCTTGGGCCTCCTCGAGGCCCGGCAGAGTCTATGGCCCCTCGTGGAGTCCCTCTACCGAGAACAGGTCGTCGGGGTGTATGACCCCCGGAGCCGGGCCCTGTTTTGGCGCCAGGACACGCTGGGCTTAACCGAACGGTTAATCATCGTCCACGAGCTTTCCCATGCCCTGGTCGACCAGAACTTTGACTTGGTGCCCTATCTATATGGCCGGGAAGTCCAACAGGATGGGGAAGCCCGTATGGCCCGTCAAGCCGTCGCCGAGGGCGATGCCACTCTCGTCATGCTCCAATACCAAATGGAGACGATGGGCCTGGACACGACAAATCTTGCCGAGCTCCTGGAGGCCGACCCCGAGGCCATGGACCAGCTCCTGGAAGCCTTCGCCGACTTCCCGGCCGGCGACGCCCGCTACCCGCCCTGGCTCGTCCGGCTCTTTGTCGCTCCTTACATCGACGGCCTCCGGCTGGTCCTGGCGGCCTTCCGGCGGGACGGCTGGACCGGCGTCAACGGCCTCTACCGGCGCCCGCCGGCCGACACGAGCCAGCTCCTTCACCCCGAGCGCTACTTCCAGGACCGCCCGGGCCGACCCGTGCCGCCGCCGACGCCCCCGCCCGGCCGAGTCCTGGACCGGGACCGGGTCGGCGAGCTAAGCTGGCTCATATGGCTGGAACACTTTACGGACCGCCCGACGGCCGCCCGGGCCGCCGACGGATGGGCCGGCGACATGAGCGTGCTCGTTCAGCAGGGTCCCCAGAGCTGGCGGTGGGAGGCCGTGACCCGGTGGGAGTCGGAGACGGACGCTCGGGAATTCGAGCAGGCCGTCCGGCAGGCGATGGACCGCCGGGCCCGGGCCGACCGGGTCCTCGCCGTCCGGTGGGACGTCCGCCGGGAGGACCGGACCGTCCATTTCTGGGTCGCCACGCCGTGAAAGACCATAAGACCATCGACCATGGACCATAGACTATGGACCATGGGTGGGGAACGTCGGTATCCTGTCAGCGGATGGACGGGCGAAGGGGAAGTAGGGCCCCATTCGCTGTTCGCCCTTTATTTCGGACCGTGGGAAAGGCTGTCCCGACACCATTCTCCCGAACCGAACGGCTCTGCTGATGGACCGGTTGCTTTTGGGTCGGCTCAGAGCGATGATTACTTAACGTGGGGTCTTGGGGGCTCGGTATCAGACTCTTTAGGGGCGGAGGTATAGGGATGCGGGTCCCTGCTTCCCGACCCCTGATTCCCGAAACCCGACCCCGGCCCTGAAAACATCATGAGGGAACTGGACGGAACTCCGCTATGTCACTGATCACGACCGTCCTGGGCAAGATCTTCGGGACGAAAAACGAACGGGAAATCCGGCGGCTCCGGCGCATCGTCGACCGCATCAACGCCCTGGAGCCCGACATGCAGAGGCTCTCAGACGCCGAGCTTCGGGCGAAGACCGACGAGTTCAAGCGCCGGCTGGCCGCCGGCGAGACGCTGGACGACCTCCTCGTCGAGGCCTTTGCCGTCGTCCGGGAGGCGGCCCGCCGGGTCCTCAACATGCGTCACTTCGACGTTCAGCTCATGGGCGGGATCGTCCTCCACGAGGGCAAGATCGCCGAGATGGCGACCGGCGAGGGGAAGACCCTGGTCGCCACGCTCCCGGCCTACCTCAACGCCTTGACGGGCGAGGGCGTCCACATCGTCACCGTCAACGACTACTTGGCCAAGCGGGACCGCTACTGGATGGGTCCCGTCTACGAGTTTCTGGGCCTGACCGTCGGCGTCATCCAGCACGACATGAACGATGAGGAGCGCCGCCGGGCCTACGCTTGCGACATCACGTATGGGACGAACAACGAGTTCGGCTTCGACTACCTGCGGGACAACATGAAGGTCCGGCTCGAAGACATGGTCCAGCGGGGCCACAACTACGCCATCGTCGACGAGGTCGACAGCATCCTCATCGACGAGGCCCGGACGCCCCTCATCATTTCAGGCCCCGTCGAGGAGGACACGTCCCGGTATTACGTCTACGATCGCGTGGCCCGCCGCCTCCGGCCCGGCGAGGACTTCGAGCTGGACGAGAAGCGTAAGACGGTCACCCTGACCGAGACGGGCGTTCATCACGTCGAGGAGCTCCTTCACATTGAGAATCTCTACGACCCTCGGCACCTGGACGACCTCCAGGGCGTCATCCAGGCCATCCGGGCCCACTACCTGTTCAAGAACGAAGTCGACTACATCGTCAAGGACGGCAAGGTCATCCTCGTCGACGAATTTACGGGCCGCCTGATGCCGGGTCGCCGGTACAGTGACGGTCTCCATCAGGCCCTCGAGGCCAAGGAGGGCGTCCGCATCGAGACGGAAAACCAGACGCTGGCGACGATCACGATTCAGAACTACTTCCGGATGTACAAGAAGCTGGCCGGGATGACGGGGACGGCGGCGACGGAAGCGGCCGAGTTCGAGAAGATTTACAACCTCGACGTCGTCGTCATCCCGACCAACAAGCCCCTCCGGCGGACCGAGTACCCCGACGTCATCTACAAGACGGAGGCCGCCAAGTTCCGGGCCGTCGTCCGGGCCATCAAGGAACTTCACGAGATGGGCCGGCCCATCCTCGTCGGGACGACGTCCATCGAGAAGTCCGAGCGTCTCAGCCAGATGCTCCGCCGGGAGGGCATCCCCCACGTCGTCCTCAACGCCAAGTACCACGAAAAGGAGGCCGAGATCGTCGCCCAGGCCGGTCGGAGCGGGGCCGTCACGATCGCCACGAACATGGCCGGCCGGGGGACGGACATCATCCTGGGCGGCAACCCCGAGGCCCTCTGCGCCAAGCTCCTCGAACGGCAGGGCTTCAGCCGCTACGACTGGCGGGTCGAGCTCTTCATCAAGGCCGTCCTGCGGGACGACCTGGAGACAGCTCGCAAGATAGCCCAGGAACTCGACGGTCTGGACCTGTCGGTCATCCCCGAGATGGTCCGCATCCGGGAGGAGTCCGCCCGGGACCACGAGAAGGTCGTCCAGCTCGGCGGCCTCCACGTCATCGGGACGGAGCGCCACGAAGCCCGTCGGATCGACAACCAGCTCCGGGGCCGGGCCGGCCGGCAGGGCGACCCTGGGTCATCGCAGTTCTTCCTGTCGTTGGAAGACGAGCTCCTGAGGCTTTTCGGCGGGGACCGTCTCAAGCGCCTGATGCACCGGCTCGGGATGCCCGACGACGAGCCCATCGAGCACCGGACGATCACGAAGCTCATCGAGAACGCCCAGAAGAAGGTCGAGCAGTGGCACTTCGACATCCGGAAGCACCTGCTGGAATACGACGACGTCATGAACCGCCAGCGGGAGCTCATTTACGGCCTGCGCCACCGCATCATGGCCGGCGGGGACCCCGTCGCGAACTTCCTGGACAATGCCCTGGAAAACGTCGTCGGGCGCCTCGTCGCCGACGCCTGCCCCGAGCGGCGGGACCCGCCGGACTGGGACTGGGCGAGCCTCGCCCAGGGCATCCATGAGGTCTTTCAGTGGAACGTCGCTCCGGATGAGCTCTACCGGGCGGCGACGGACGCCCACGTCATGAGCCCGACGGCCCTCCAGGACTGGCTCGTCGAACAGCTCCGGGAGCGCCTTCGGGCCAAAGCCGTCCTCGTCCCCGACGCCGACCGGTGGAACGCCTTCCTGCGAGACGTCGTCCTCTACGTCATCGACACCCACTGGAAGGAGCACCTGTACGCCCTCGACCTCTTGCGGGACACGATCGGCCTGCGGGGGTTCGGCCAGCGGGACCCCCTCGTCGAGTTCAAGCGGGAGAGCTTCCATCTGTTTGAGGAAATGCTCGACCGCATCGAGGAGACGGCCCTCCGGTACATCTACTGGGTCCAGGTCGAGGTCCCCGAGACGGCCGTCGTCCGACGCCGCACGCCCCGGCGGTACCAGATGTCCCGGCCCGAGGTCCAGCGGGCCGTCTCAGCCCGGGCCGCCCCGGCGACGGCCGTCGCCGAGGACGAACCGGCCGAGGCCGCCGCGGCCGGCGTCCCCAAGACCTTCCGGCGGGCCCAGCCGAAGGTCGGTCGCAACGACCCCTGTCCATGCGGGAGCGGCAAGAAGTACAAGAAATGCTGTCTCCTCCGAGAGACGGCTTAGAGGGTCGGGCAATGGGGAAAAAATGTGTTACAAGCCGTCTCATAAACGGCGCCTGGAAGCGCTCGCGTCCATCCGACCATCGACCACAGACCATAGACCCCAGACCATGGACCGGCTTGGGCCCAAGGGGTCCATGGTCTATGGTCCATGGTCTATGGTCCATGGTCTGGGGTCGGATGTCGAGGGTCCGAGCCCCGTCCCGTTGTCTGGCGCGCAGGCGTCTCGCCTGCTATCTGCCGACCTGACTCACTGCCCCATCGCTTTCCTCGAGGGGGTCATTGGCGCGGCCGAATCTGAAGCAGTACGAGCAACGCTTCCGAAAAGCCATCGGGGCCCGTCTGCCCGACGTGCGGGGCTATCAAGAGTCCGGGGCGGCCGTCCAGACAGACCACCGCCTGCGGGCCTACCTGGCCGACGAGCTGGACCGCTACCGAGGTCAGTTGGGTGCATTCCGTAACTTCCTCCTCCGGAGCGGCCGGGTCGACCTGCTCGACGACGTCGAATTTCTGGCCCACCGGATGACCCAACTGGCCGACCGCCTCCGGACGGCCGATTACACGTATGCAGATTTCTTCAGCCGGGGACCGCTGACCGTCGAACAGATGACACGTCTCTATGAGATAGACACGGCCCTCATCCAGGCTCTGCAAGACCTGGAACACCTGATGGACCAGATGACATCGGCCGTCGACCCCGGCCTGTACCTACGGGACCTCACGGAAGCCGTCCACCGGATTCAAGCGCTCTTCGACCAACGCACGGAGATGACGGGCCGTCCGTGAAGGGGGGGGGTTCGGTACCGACCCGGACTCCAGGCCACAGACCATTCGCTACTCGCCGCTCGCGATTCGCCATTTGCTCAATCGCCTTTCTCGAAGGGCCGAAAAAGCCGATTCGATCAGGATTCTTACGGGATGAACGGCCATGCTCCATGAAGCCCCGCCCGTGTGCCCGGCGTGCGGAGAATTCCTTCCTTACGGGGCCCGCTTCTGCTTCCAGTGTGGAGCCCCCGTGCGGGTCGAGTGCCCCGACTGTGGCGCCGAATGGCCGGTCTCCCCGCGGCGAACCCGATGCCCCGCCTGCGGACGGGAGGTCGAATCGAATGAGGAATGGGGAATGGGGAATGGGGAGAATGGAAGATCCGAAACCCGCCTGTAAGGACGGGGGTGGATGCTTAGCCTTCCCAGATGCCCTTGCAGGTCCTCATCCCAGCCAACGGCCGCTGTCCATCCACAGGACCTGGCCCGTCATGGCGCCGCCGCCCTCGAGGATGAGGTCCACGGCCCGCAGGAGGGCCGCCAGGGAAGCCGGTTCCCCCCGGGCGATGCGAGAGAGGACCGGTTCCGAGGCCTCGTCTTCCCGGCGGATCCAGTAGGGAGCGATGGCGTGGACGGTGATCCACGGGGACAGGACCCGGGCCAACAGACGGGTCCAGTGGGCCATGACGGCCTTCGAGGCCGTGTAGGCCGCATACGCCGGGTAGCCCTGCTCGATGCCGGCGTCGGTCATGAAGATGACCCGGGCGGGCGGCTCCATCTTCTCATAGAGCTTCTGAACGATTCGAAGGGGGGCCCACCCGTGCAGGACCATCATACGGAGGAAGTCCCGCCACTTCATCTGGGCCCAGGGGGTCTTGTAAAAGTCGGCGGCATTGAAAAAGAGGACGCCCACCCGATCGACCTGTCGGCGGACGCGGGCGATCCACCGGTCCAGGGCCCGGGGATCGGCCAGGTCGGCCTGCGTGATCAGGACGGGGACGTCGAGCCCCTCCCGGCGGAGGCGCTCGACCAACTGGACGAGGGGACGGCGGCGGACCCGGCAGTGCAGGACCCCCCGCATCCCGTGCACGCTCATCAGATGCGCCGCAACGGCGAGTCCGACGGGACTCGAGGCCCCCGTGATGACGGCCCACCGGTCCCGAAACGCGCCGGTGACGTCGCCCCGACGGCGGACCGGCATTCAGCCCTCCGGTGGAGCATCCGGGATGGGTCGGCCGACGGGCAAGACCCCACACCGGACAGTCGGTTCCCGACCCCTATTTTGCACACCCGATGGGTCTATTTGAAGCCAGCCGCCTGTACGACGGCGGGCGCTCGGCGCTTTCTGCCGTCGGCGTGACGGGCCCGTTTGCCCGCGGTGCCGACCTCTGATATGATCCCCGGGAAACTCTTCCAGGAGGCACAGATGTTTCGACGCTATCGATGGATCGGCCTGACGGCCGGCGTGGCCGGCCTCGGCCTGCTGACGGCTTCCCTACTGGTCGCTCAGCAGAAGTCGGCCCCGAATACGGAAAACCTCCAGGCGAAGGTCGTGAACTACATCAAAACGATGTTCCCCATGGTCCAGGACCTGCAGGTGAAGTCCTTCACCGAGGAAAAAGGAGCGCCCTTCTATCGGGTCGTCCTGACCTACACGGCCCAGAATCGATCGCAGGAGAGCGCGGTGTTCGTCAGCCGGGACGGGAGCTTCCTGATCCTTTGCCAGGACTGCATCTACGACCTCCGGATGGACCCCCAGAAGGCCTTGTGGGCCAAGGTCGCCGAGGGGGCCGAGGAGCGGATGAGCAAGATCAAGCTCGACGGCCGCCCCTTTAAGGGGAACCCCAATGCGAAGGTCGTCGTCGTCGAGTACTCGGACTACCAGTGTCCCTTCTGCCGGCGGGCCTTCGAACAGATCGAACCCCAACTGATGCAACAGTATGGCGATAAGGTGAAGTTCGTTTACAAACAGTTCCCGCTCCCGATTCACCCTTGGGCCTTCAAGGCTTCCATCGCCGCCCTGTGTGTCCACAAGTATCATCCGAAGGCTTACTGGGACTTACACAGCCGCCTGTTCCAGAGTCAGAACGAGATCCGGGTCGAGAACCTCCGAGATCGCTTTCAGGCGATCGCCCGGGAGCTGAACCTGGACACGAACCGGCTCCTGGCCTGCTTCGACAAGGAGGAGACCCGGCCCGAGGTCGAGGCCGACATGAATGAGGCGCAGGCCTTGGGCGTGAGCTCGACGCCGACCTTTATCATCAACGGGGCGGTCGTCACGGGCGCCATTCCCTTTGACCAGTTCAAGATGTACATCAACATGGCCCTGGCCAATGCCAAGTGACGGGCCACCGTCTTAGGCAGGTCGGCCGGCGGGCAGATAGGCGGTCTCACCGGCTTCACTGATCAGGACGGTCGTTCGTCGGTGGTCACTCGGGTCGGCCAACGGCTTTCATGCGTCGGATAGGACGGACCACACTCCTAATTGTCGGAGTTTTCTTCATCCTGCTTGGGTTCTCCCACTCGCCCCTTTTCGCCCGGTGGGTTCGCCACGTCGTCCAGCAGGCCCTTCAGCGGTCGTGGGGCTGGTTCGTTACGTGGCGGGACCTCCGGGCCAGCCCCTTCTGGACGCGTGTCACGCTGGAAGGCCTCGCCGTCGGGTCAGGTCCCGAAGCACCGCCCTTCCTGTCCATTGAACGACTGGACCTCGTCTTTCGGTGGTGGCGGTTTCGCCAACCCCTTCAGCGCGTCGAGGTCTTTGCGCCGACCCTCCAGGTCGTCCGCACGGCGCCGGACCGATGGAACGTACCGCCTCTCAGGGGCGGCGGCGCCTGGGTCCAACCGTTGCCGACCCTCGTGGTCCATGCCGGCCGACTCGCCGGCCAGGACCCCTGGCGGACGTGGACGGCCGAGCTTCGGTCCGTTCGGATGGACGGCACGACCGTCCCCATGCCCGACGGCACGGGCTACCGGTTTCAGACCCGGATTGAGGGAACCCTTCAATGGCAGGCGACGACGTGGACCCCCCTGGTCCTGACGGCCGACGTGCGGGTCGATCCCCGGATGGACGCCGCCTTCGAGACAGACCTCCGGTATGATGCGCCCGACGGCCGCGGGTGGGGCGTCCACGGGTCCGGCCACTACCACCTGGTCACGGGCGTCTGGCAGGCCCGAGCGGACGGCCACCTCTTCCTGCCGCTCCCCGCCGGGATGGATCGGTGGGCCGCCTGGGAAGCTTATACGGGCGTGGCCGTCCGGGACCTCTGGACCCGCCGATGGACCTTTCAGGCCGACATGGCCGGGGGCCGCCCGATTTCCCTCACGGCGAGCCTTGGACCGGACGGAGCCGTCTGGCAGGTCCGGGCGGACTGCCGAGTTCGACCGGACGAATCCCGATGCCGGCTCCGTCTGGAATCCCCGGCGGGGTCGCCCGTGCAAGCCGAGGCTTCGGTCCAGGGCGGAGCGTGGCGGCTTTCGGCCCGGTGGGACGCTCTGTGGCCCGGCGTCGGCGACCGATGGCCCGAACGCTGGCGACGGCCGCCGCGCCTGACGGGCGAGCTCGACCTCGAGGGCGCGACGGGCGCGCCGCTTCCGACCCGAGGCCACGCCCGTTGGGAAGTCGCCTGGCCGACGGCGATGGCCCTGTGGCGGCAGTCCGGGACGCTGACCCTCCCGACGCCGGACCGGTGGGTCTTTCGGTTGAGCCTGGACCGTGCAGATGCTTCGAAAGCCGGGCCGCCGGATGAACTCGTCCGGGCCGAGGCGTCCGTCGACACGCGGTCGGCGACCTGGCGGCTTCAGGCGACGGGCCGGGACTGGCACGAACGGGCCGTCCGCGAGGTCCTCGCATGGTTCCCGTCTTACCGGCTTCCGACCGGCCTGGCCTGGCATCCCCACCCATGGCGCGTCGAGGCAGAGGGCACGACGGACGGCCGCCGCTGGCAGGCCCGATGGTCGGCCGCCATGACTTTGGCCTACAAGCCGTGGCTTCCCGGCATCGACGTTCGACAGGAGGGACACCTTCAGCAGGCGGGTCGTCGCGTCACGGGTCAGGCCCACATCGAGACGGGCTCGGCCGCCGGTCGGTATCAAAGCACGTGGGACCTGACCTTTACAGGCTTCCCCGACGTGCCGTTCCGGTGGAACCTAAAGGGGCGCCTCCGGGACTGGCCTTTCGGATGGCCGCCGCGGCCGACGGCTTCGACCCCGTCCGTCGAAGGGACCGTCGCCGAGGCCACGCTGGACCTGCAGGGCGTCGGCGTTCGGTGGGGTCCCTCCGCCGTATCCCTCCGGACGACGCCGCTCCGGTACCGGGGACCGGCGCCGGGTTCGTGGCAGACCGTCGGCATCCTGGAGGCCCGCATTGAACGGGCCTCGGCACCCGTCTGGCGGTTTCACGTCCACGTCCGGGACGGCCTCGTCACGGCCGAGGCGATCGGTCGGTGGGACGAACGTCAGGGGAGTCTGGAATGGACCATCACGGGCCGGACGACCGTCCGGGCCTGGTGGGCCGACGTCCGGCTTCAAGACGGGGGTCTGGACTGGAGACTCCAGGGCGCCGGCCGTTTGGATGCGCCCCGCCTCTCGGGGGAAATCCTTTGGCAGGACGTCCGCTGGGACGGCCAAGCCTTGGGAGACCTGAGCCTCCATATCGAAACGCCCAAGGCCCTGGACTACCGTCTGCGGATGGAAGCCCCGGTCCCGGGCCTTCGGGCCGAGGCCCGCTGGCAGGGTCCGCCGGCCGGACCCGCCCGATGGAGCCTGGCCGTCACGCTTCAACGGGATGGCCTCGCTTTCAAGGCCCACCGGTGGGCTTACGGCGCCCGCCTGCGGGCGGACGGCGATTGGCCGCCTCGGCTGGGCCGACCCGTGGAGGCCGTCGAGGTCCGACTCGACCGCTTCGAGTGGCAGTTCGAGGGAACGCCTCTCCTGGCCCTGAACCGGCCGCTCGGCGTCGTCCTCGATGCAGACCGCATTCGAAGCGTCGAGGCCGGCGCCTGGTCCGGCCGGTTGGGTCACGGGGAGGTCCGGGGCGGACCGGACGGCTTGGTCGTCACGCACCGGGTCCGTCTCTCGGACCTGGCGGCCTTCGGGCCCCAGGCGACCGGCTGGACGGGCGAGGTCGTCGGTTCGGTCCGCCTGCCCGAGCGATGGCGGTCGGGTCTGTCCGGATGGACGCTGACCGTCACGTCCCTCCGAGGCCCGCACGGCTACACGATGGATGCCTGTACGCTCCGGGGCCGATGGGCCGCGGCGGTCCCGGAAGGCGGCCCGTGTCGGCTGGTCCGCGGCGATGAAGTCTGGGAGCTGGAGGCCGACGGCCGGCAGGTCCGTCTGCGATTGCAGAACGGCGAGCCCGGCACGTGGTTGACGTGGTGGCAACCCGAGCAGTTGCTGGCCCCGGGTCGGCTGGACCTGACGTGGACCTACATCCACCGGCCCCGACCTCAGTGGAGCCTCGAAGTTCACGCTCTGGAGCTGGTCTATGCGGCGACGGTCCTGAGCCTATCGGCACCCCTGCGGGTCGAATGGACGCCGGACCGGCTGGCGGCGGACCTGACGCCCCTGACGGTCAATCAGCAGGCCCTTCATCTGCGGGTCGAGGTCGGCCCGGTCGGAGAGAGGAGCTGGTCGGCGTGGCTTCGGCCCCAGGCCTGGCGGGACTGGGCCGTCCAGGCGACGTGGCAGGGTCCCTTAGACCTGGCGTTCATGCGGCCGTGGTTCGGGTGGCCCATCGCCGGGACGCTCCGGGGGAGCCTCCAGGTATCGGGCCCTCTGGCGCATCCCCTCGTCGTCGGCGAGGTCCGGATGGACGACGGCGAATGGTATCTACCCGAAGGGGGCCTTCGCTTTCACCCGGTGCGTCTTCAGGCCCAGGTCCGGGGCCTGGAAGACGTCCGCGGCTTTCTGGAAGCGGCGGGCCTCCGGGGACGCTGGCGCTTGGAATGGCAGGGCGGATGGCGGTGGGACCGGCGGCGGTGGGCGTGGCCCGTCGCCCGATGGACGGCCGAGGACCTGCTCATCCTGGGGGCCGGCGGCTGGTCCCTCTCGCTGAACGGCCGGCTCGACCTGGACACGCGCTCGACCCCGTGGGTCTTACGCGGGGAGGTCCGAGTCCCGGAGGGCGTGTTCACGCTCCCGATTCGGCTCCCGATGCTCCTGACCCGTGCGGGCCCCGCCCCGGAGACGCCGGCCCGTCCGGTCGCCGTCCCCCTGGACCTGGACGTGCGTCTGCGGGTCGACCGCTGGGACATTCAGAACAACCTGGCCGTCGTGCGGTCCTCCGGGGAGTGGACCGTGCGGGGCCCCGTCACGGCGCCCGTCGTGGACGGCGAGTGGGCCGCCGAGCCGGGCGGTACCATCACGTTCCAGCAGAGGACGTATCGCCTCACGCAGGCCCGCCTCCTGTGGACGCAGACGGCGCCCTGGGAGCCCCGGGTCGAGTTCCAGATGGAGACGACGGTGCCCCCGTCGGAGACGACGCGGGAGCCTTACCGAATCCAGGTCGGTATCACGGGGACCCTGATCGAGCCGATGCTCCGATTGACCTCGGATCCGCCACTCCCGGAGACGGAAATCCTGGCCCTCGTCACGGGCGGCGGGGCCGTGCCCGCACCGCGGGAGAAGGTCCTGGCCGGGGAGGCGGACACGTCTATGTCCCTTCGAGCCGTGGGCCAGGCGATGGTGATGTCCCTGGGCGGGCAAGCCGCCGTCGGCCTCCTGCGGCCCGTCACGCGCCTGCTGGGCATCGAGGCGATCACTGTCGGGGTGCCGGTCGCTGAGGTCCAGTCCGTCCAGTCCCTGACGGGCGGGACGGAAGTCGACCCGACGGCCCGGATCACCGTCCAGCGCTCGTTCCTCCCATGGCTGAACACGCTGTTTTCCATCGACGCCCGGAATACGAGCCGTCAGACGTGGATTGTCTCGGCCCAGCCGTGGGCCTGGTTTCAGCTTCGAGTCGCCCGCAACGATGACGCCTCATGGGTCCTCAGCGCCCTGCCCCAGTTCGTGTATCCCCGGGCGGCCGCGCCGGGGTGGACGGCCGGCCGGGGTCCGGCGAAGGCGACCCGGACCGTCATCGCGGAGGTCCGGGTCGCCGGAGACGGCCCGTGGTCGGGTCCGCAGACGGAAAAACTGCTGGGGATTCGCGCCGGCCAGTCCTTGGACGTGGGGCGCATCCAAGGGCAGGTCCCGCGCTTGGAGGCGGCCCTTCAGCAGATGGGCTACTGGGGGGCCCAGGTCTTGTGGTTCCTGGAACCCCGGTCGGGGGCGGAGCCGACATACCGGCTCCACGTGCAGGTCCGACGGGGACCCCGGTTCGAGTGGGTCCGGACGGGATGGCCGCCTGACGTGACGCCCCCGCCGCCGGCCCGATGGGCCTATCCGTGCTGGCAGGGCCACACACTCGTCGTCTGGGGACAGGCCTGCATGGAGGCGGCCCTGGCGGCATGGGCCCGATTTGAGGGCTGGGACACGCCCCCCGTCCGGGTACGGGTTCACGAGAATGCTGAATCCATCCTTGTCGAGACCGTCTGGACGGGCGTCGCCCAACGCCGGCGACCCGATGTCCGATGGGCCTGGCAGGTCGTCGACGGAGAGGGCCTGCCGGAAGACGTCGTCCGGACCATCCAAGACCCGGCGGCGTGGGCTCAGGCCTGTCAGGGCACGCCGGCCCTGGCCGGAGCGCCCGCCTGGTGGTGGCTGAAGCACCGGCCGGGGGTGTGCGAACGGGCGTGGCGGGAATGGGCCGCCGACCGGGGCTGGTCCCTCGTGGACGTGCGGTCCGTCTTTGAGCCGTCGGGCGACCGGGGGACCGTCACGGTCGTCCTACGGCCGGCCCTCATCCGGCGGGTCGAGGTCGAGGGCCTGCCGCCAGATGTAGCCCCCGTCGGTTTGTTCCTACAAGGCTTGACCCGCCGGCTCTATACGGACGAAGAGGTCCGCCCCTTCATCGAGGAAGCCCGCCGGCGTCTCGTCCGGCGGGGCTATGCGAAAGCCGAGTTGGGGTGGACTTGGCGACCTGAAGACGGCCTCCTTCGGGTTCGTGTGACGCCCGGGCCGGCCTATCATCTCGGGTCCATCGAGGCCAGCGGTCTGCCGGTCCGCGCCCCGTGGTTGAAGCGGCTCGCCGGCCTGCGGCCGGGCCAACGGATTCGGCCCGACGACCTCGAGCGGGCCCGCCGCCGGGTCATGGCCCTGGGCATCTTTCACCAGGTGCGCGTCTACGAGGACCCCGAGAGCCCGCCGGACGCTCGGCGGGTCCGCATCGAGGGGACGCCGCGGCCTCTGCTCCAGCTCGGCGGCGGCCTGCGGTATGCCTTCATCAGCCGCCGGGGCGGGTCGCCGCCCTTCCAGGGCGAGCTGACGGGTCAGACCCGGGACCCCGTGGGTCTGGGGCTTCAGGCCCTCGTCGGCCTTCGCCTGGGACGGGCCGGCCGTACAGAGGAGGACGTGCTCTTCGGGGAGCCGACCCGGGTCGAGACGACCCTGCGCCAGTGGCGGCTCGGCCTCGGGTGGGGTCACCTCTTGGGGTGGCCGGTCCAGACGAACGTGTTCTACCTGAACGACCGAATCGAAGAGTCCCGGACGGGCCTGGAGACCGGCGCGCACCGGACGGCCCAGACGACCGAGCAGACGTGGTCGGTCGAGCAGATCGTCCAGGTCCGACCCGGCTGGCTCCTGCGGTATCGCTACCAGGACAAGGACATCCGGGAGGTCCCCCTGGATTTTCGGATTCACCTGCGGCGGTTGGCGGCCGGCCTGCAGTGGGACACGCGAGACGCCCGGGTCATTCCCGGCCGGGGCCACTTCCTGTCGATGGACGTCGAGTACGCGCCCGGCTGGCTGAAGAGCGATACGCCTTACGTGAAGCTCTTTTTTCAGGGCCAGCGGTACTGGTCGTGGGACTATCCGACCTGGACGGCCGTGAGCGGCCTCCGCCTGGGCCTGGCGTACCCCCTCACGGAGCCGGTCCTGCTCTCGACGGAGCGCTTCTTCGCCGGCGGGCCGACGTCCTTCCGGGGTCTGCCGACCGACGCCCTGGGACCCCGCGACATTTTGGGGGCGCCCGACGGCGGTGAAGCCCTCCTCCTGGTCAACCTGGAAGTGACCCGACGCCTTCACCGGTACGTCGGAGTCGCCGGCTTCCTGGACGTGGGGAATGTGTTCGCCAAGCCGTCGGATATCCGACTGAGCTTATCGGCCGTCCGGGAGGCAGCCGGCGTGGGCCTGCGGCTGTACAGTCCCATCGGTCTGATTCGACTCGACTGGGCCTATCTCCTGGACGCCCGGCCCGGGGAGCGCCGGAGCCGGTGGTCCCTGGCGTTGGGGCCCATCCTGTAAATTTCGGGAGTTCGGCCGTTCGGGAATTCGGGAGTTCGGCAGGTGATATCGCTGGGCCGGTTGATAATGCCGACGGCCAACGGATACAATGAAGAGGCCCTGCGGGGCTGTGAGGGTGGCCGCATGGTGAAAGGCCCCGGGCGTCCGACCGCGGACTGGCTGGAATCCGTCCAGCAGGTCATCGGGAATATGCCCTTCCTGCGTTGGCTGGGGGTGCAGGTCGTCGACCTCCAACCGGGCCACAGTCAGGTCCGACTTCCCGTGCGCCCCGAGATGCTCCAGGTCGCCGGTCTCCTCCACGGCGGGATCGTGGCCAGTCTCATCGACGTCGCCAGCGCCCTGGCCGTTTTCAGCGCCATGTCTGCATGGACGGAAATCCGTACGCTGGAGATGAAGGTCAACTACTTTCGGCCCATCCGGGGCGGGGCCGTTCAGGCCCACGCCCGTCTGGTTCACCTGGGGAAGCGCACGGCGGTCACGGTCTGTCACGTCTGGGGAGAGGGGGATACCCTGTGCGCTTTGGGGGTCGCCACCTTCTTGCGGCTGGGGGACTCGCCCGCCGACGAGCCGACGGGGGGCGACCGCCCGACGCTCCCATGACGACGAGCGTCCTCATACCCCTCATCGGCCCCCCTGCCTTACTGCCTTATTGCCCTACTGCCTTATCGAGTGAGGAGGGATTTCCATGGCGACTCCCTATGAACCCACAGAAGGCGCCGTCCCGTGGGAGGCGGCCGGCGCGTCGCCGGTCCAGGGCTGGTTGGATTCGGTCAAGCTCCTCGTGACGGGGGCGACCGACTTTTTCCGGCGCATGGCCCCGACGACGGGCAATTACCTGAAGCCCTTCCTGTTTGCCCTGATCTGCGCATACATCGGGGCGATTTTCGGCTGGATCTACAACATGCTGTTTCAATTCTCTCTGACATCTCTGCTCGGCGCCCGGGGGGGTGGCCTGCTCTCCGGTCTCGTGGGCGGCGGGATGGGCCTGATCGGGGTCATCTTCTTCACCCCGATCGGCCTGGTCGTGGGGCTACTCATCGGCACGCTGATCTTCCACCTCATGCTGGTCCTCCTGAAGGCGGCGACCCAGCCGTGGGAGGCGACCTTTCGGGTTTTGGCCTATGCCAGCGTCAACAACTTGGCCCAGGTCATCCCCGTCTTGGGCGGACTGGTCGGTTTCCTGTGGTGGATCTACCTGAGCATCGTGGGTCTTCGGGAGGCCCATCGCACGACGACGGGGAAAGCGGCTCTGGCCGTCCTGATCCCCATTGGGGTCGTGTGCCTCTGTGTCGGGGCCCTCATGGCCCTGGGCGGTTTGGCTCTATTTGGGCTTATCCGGGGTGCCCAACGCTAACCCGGGCCGGCGACGGGGCGACGGGTTTCATAGCCGTCCCGAGGGACCGTGGACTATAATGCTTCCAT
Source organism: bacterium HR11 (assembly GCA_002898535.1). NCBI lineage: Bacteria > bacterium HR11. The sequence continues at coordinate 7,996 of BEHN01000020.1, read as the reverse complement.
GCGCACCGTGGGGGAAGGCGCTATGACCCGTCGCCTCGCCTGGACGCTGGGAATGGTCGGCCTGCTGGCCTCGGCCTGCGCCTATCCGTCCCGACTCGAACGGGAAGCCGACCGGGCCTTCCGCCGCCAGGCCTGGGACGAGGCCGTCGCTCTCTACAGCCGTCTGGTCCAGCAGTCCCCGGAGCGGCTGGAGTTCCAGACCCGCTACTGGTGGGTCCGCCTCCGGGCGGCCCAGACGCATCTCTTACGGGCCCATCAGGCCGAACGGGCGGGCGACCTCGAACGGGCCCTCGTCGAGCTCGAGACGGCCGCCGACCTGGACCCGACGAACGCCGAGATCCAGCAGTATCTCCAGGACCTCCGTCAGCGCTTAAAACCGGCCCCGACGCCGCCGCCGGCGCCGGGGCCGACCCTGCAGTTTACAACCCCGCCGGAGGAGGTCCTGCGTCGGCCCATCACGAACATGAACTTCTCGGGGGCGCCCCTGCCGACGGTCCTCAAGAGTCTGGCCCAGGTCCTGCACTTGCAGTTAGTCGTAGACCCGGACGTCCCGTCGACGCCCGTGACCGTGCAATTTGCAGACACGACGCTCGAACAGGCCCTGACCCAGTTGGCCCGAAATTACGGCTTGTTCTTCCGATTCTTAGATGCCCGCACGCTGGTCGTCGCCCCGGACACGCCGGAAAAGCGCCAGCGGTATCAGGATTACTGGATGTATACGTTCCGTATCGAGTACACCCGCGCCGCTAACGTCCTCCAGGTCCTCCGGCAGACCCTCCGCCTCGATTACGTCGCCACGGACCCCCAGCAGGAGACGATCACGGTCGTCGGCGCCCGGGACCAGGTCGAAGCGGCCGCCCGGCTCATCGCCCAGGTCGACGTGGCTCCGGCCGAGGTCTTGATCCACATGGACATCTTAGAAATCAACCGTTCCCTGCTTCAGCAGTATGGCCTTCAGGTCGCCTCGCCGGGCGTCCCCGGCGTCGAGTCGGCGCTTCAACCGGAGCCCAAGATTCAACTCGACCCGGGGCCGATCCTGAGTCGGTCCGACTTTGCCCTGGTCAATCTGCCGTCGTTGGTCGCCCGTCTGCTCAAGCAGTCGACTCATGCCCGTCTCCTTCAGAGCGTCCCGGTCCGGACCGTCGAGGGCGTCCCCGGGCGGATTCGCTTCGGTAGCGAAATCCCCGTACCCCAGACGACCTTCGTCCCCTTCGCCACGGGCGGTCCCGCCACCCAGCCCATCACGTCCTTCATCTATCGCGTCATCGGCCTGAACATCGACCTGACGCCAAAGGTTCACGAGAACGGGGACATCACGATTCAGGTCATCGTCGAAAGCAGTTCCGTCGCCGGACAGGGCTTCGGGGGCGCCCCCGTGTTTTCGACGAGCCGGATCGAGAAGACGATCCGCCTGCGCCCGAACGAAACGAGCCTGATCGCCGGCCTCATCCGGGAACAGCTCCGGGACGTCATCGAGGGTCTGCCGGGACTTGAGTCGGTTCCTCTCTTGGGGGGTCTGCTGAGTCGTCATTCCCGGGAGCGGGAGGAAAACGAGATCATCGTCCTACTGACGCCCTACTTGGTCCGCCCCCGAGCGCCCGTCCAGTACCAGGCCATCGAGGTCCCGGCCCCCAGCGGCGGGGCTCCGACGGCGCCGCCGTCGATCTTCCCCATCCCCCAGCCGCCGACCCCGCCGGGGGACCGGGAAAAGCCGCCCCGATGAGGTTTGGGTATGCGCAGTCGTCTGTGCCGGTGGGCGGTGGGCTGGCTGGGTCTGTGGATTGGGCTTAGCGCGTCGGCCTATGGGGGAGGCACCTATCCCGGCGTCTGTCTGTCTCCCGAGGGTCTCCGCTGGCTGGTTCCGGCCGCTCGGCCGTGGCTCCCGGACGGATGGCCCGAATGGTCGGCCGAGACGTGGGAAGTCCATATCCGGGGCTGGTCGGCCCGGGGCGCTTGGGAACCCCTCCAGGCGGCCGCTTACGTCCTGCATTTCTGTGGAGCGGAGGATCTTGCCCAGCAAGCCTGGTCCGCGGGCTTGAGGACCTATCTGCGAAAGGGTGGCATCCCGGTGTATGCTCAGGCCCCTGAGGCTTTCCCGTGGTGGCGCCTCTGGGAAGCCGAGTATGCTCACCAGGGCGTCACGCCGGCTTTAGCCGAACGCTTCCTTCGGGCATCCGTCTGGACGCCGAACCTCTGGGACCGAGGCGTGCGTAGCGGCCTCCTGGCCGAGACCTTTCGACAGCAGGGTGCGGTCGATTGGGACCTGCGAATCCGGGAGACGGAGCGGGTCCTGGCCCGAGACTTTGCGGCCTACCGCGTGGCACCTCTGGAGTGGCGGGCCCGAGTGACGCTCCTCGAATCGGCCCTGGACGTCTGGGGGTGGGTCGTCGCCGCCGGTCTGGCCCTCGGGATGACCCTGGGAGCCTCGCCTCGGTCAACCCGGCCAATTCGGATATGGGTGGGACTCCTTTTAGGCGCCGGCGTCTTGGCTGGAGTCCTGGCCATCCTACAGACTTGGTACGTTAGCGCCTTCTCGACCTGGCAGGTCCTGCGGGATTCGCTCCTGCGGGACGGTTTCATCCGGCGACCGCCGCCACCCTGGGACGCCTTGTTCAGGCCAGCGACCGAGCCTCGGGACCTACCCCGAGCCCTGCGCGCCCTGTCGATCCGCTGGCAGGCTTACCTGCTCCGCTCGCCGGAACTCTGGTCCCAGGTCCGCGGCGATAGTCCCGTCCTGGAATATGATCGGGCCTTGCTGGCCCGGGACGTCGACCGCCTTGACGACGTCCGTCAGACGGCGCCCTACCTCATCGGACCCTGGCGGGACCTGGTGCCAGACCGATTGATCCCACCCGTACCGACATGGCCGGAACTTCATACCCTATCGGCCTCGGCCCGATGGCCTGCCATTCTGAAGAATGCCGGCCACTTGATGGGCATGTGGGTCGTCCGCCGGATCCCCTGGTGGGGTCTCGGGTTCGGAGTCCTGCTTTTCGTCGGCGGAGCCTTACGGTATCTGCACGACCGTCTCGGGCAGATCGGTCGTTGGGTCGCTCGGGGCCTCGGCTTCCTGATCCCAGGCGCCTCTCGCTTCTGGCGGGGCCACGCCGTCCAGGGGTCCCTGCTTTGGGGGACAGCCATGCTCGCCACGGGCCTGACGTACGTGATATACCGGACGCCGCCGGCCCGGGTCTGGGGGAGCCTCCTGTCGCCCGGCTGGCTGGCCCGCATCGAGGCAGTGGGTGAAACTCGCTTGTTCCTATGGGGCGGGCTATACCTGACGATGTGGGGCGTGACGCTCTTTGCCTGGACGGTCCACGGGATGGCCTTCTGGCTGGACGTGGCGGCCCAGGCCCGGGAGCGGACCATAGGGGGAGCCGGGTCCCGGGGCTCGGGGCCTGGATGACGTCTCGCATATGACCCTGCCCCTTGCGAGCGGGGCTGGAATTCCCCCATCCCGGAACGATGGGCCGAGCCTTGGAAATTCGAGAGATGTTCGATACCATCGCCGCCCGCTACGACCGGGCCAACCGCTGGTTGAGCTTGGGTCTCGACCTCCGGTGGCGGCGAACGATGGCCCGCAGTCTGCCCCTCGACGCCGACGCCGCCGTCCTCGACGTGTGCACCGGCAGTGGGGATTCCCTCTTATGCTTTCGACGGCCCTTGGGTCTCCGGGTCGGCCTCGACTTCAGCCGGCCGATGCTGACCCTCGCCCGTCACAAGGCCCGGCGGCGAGGCGTGGCCGTCGCCTGGGTCGAGGCTGACGCCCTGCGGCTCCCCTTCCGGGCCGACGCCTTCGACGCCGTGACGATCGCCTTCGGCCTGCGGAACCTGACGGACCCCCTCGAAGGACTCCGGGAGTTCTTCCGAGTCCTGCAACCCGGCGGATGGCTCGCCGTCTTGGAGTTTACCCTGCCCCGATGGCGGCCCTGGCGATGGGCCTTCAGCCTTTACCTGAACCGGGTCTTGCCCGTCCTGGGCGGATGGATCACGGGTCACCGGGCGCCCTATGAGTACCTGCGGCAGAGCATTCAGGCCTTCCCTCACTACGAGGCCCTCCAGGCATGGTTGACGCAGGCCGGCTTCCAGCCGACGACGCTACGACCCCTGGCCGGCGGCGTGGCGACCCTGTACCTGGCCCGGAAGCCTGACTGGGCCGGCCGAAAGGAGGGGATAGGGAATCATGGGGCATGAGGCTTTGAAAACCGCAACCCCTCAAAAGGAGAATGGAGACCCGAGGCGGCCGGGCGGCCAAGGTCTATGGGTCCAAGGTCCACGGTCTATGGTCCGTGGTCTAAAGAGTGGGGTAACGCTACGGGTCCGTGGGACCGGACCCGTAGCGGGGGATAGGAGGAATTAGTATTCAGGCATGGCCGCTTCTTCGGCCTCTTCCTTCTTCTCGGGGACCTCGCTGACGAGGGCCTCCGTCGTCAGGAGAAGGCTGGCGACACTGGCCGCATTCTGGACGGCCACACGACAGACCTTCGCCGGGTCGATGACGCCCGACTCGACGAGGTCTTCAAACTGTTCGGTCAGGGCGTTGAACCCGTAGTTGGGGTTGTCCGAGGCCTTGACCTTCTCGAGGACGATGGAGCCCTCCCAACCGGCGTTGCTGGCGATCTGCCGGAGGGGTTCCTCGAGAGCCCGCTTGAGGATCTGGACGCCGATCTGCTGGTCGCCATCCAGGTTCAGCTTGTCCAACGCAAAGGACGCCCGCAGGTAGGCGACCCCGCCGCCGGGGACGATGCCCTCCTCGACGGCCGCCTTCGTCGCATGCATGGCGTCCTCGATACGGGCCTTCTTTTCCTTCATTTCGGCCTCGGTGGCGGCCCCGACCCGGATGACGGCGACCCCACCGACGAGCTTGGCCAGCCGCTCCTGGAGCTTCTCCCGGTCGTAGTCGGACGTCGCCTCCTCGATCTGCTTGCGGATCTGCTTGACGCGGGCCTCGATGTCCTCGGGCTTGCCGTAGCCCTCGATGATCGTCGTGTTGTCCTTGTCGACGACGACCTTCTTGGCCCGGCCGAGGTCGTCCAGACGGACGTTCTCGAGCTTGATGCCCAGGTCCTCGGAGATGACCTTGCCGCCCGTCAGGATGGCGATGTCCCGGAGCATCTCCTTCCGCCGCTCACCAAAGCCCGGCGCCTTGACGGCACAGCAGTTCAGGACGCCCCGGAGCTTGTTGACGACCAACGTCGCCAGGGCTTCGCCCTCGACGTCCTCGGCGATGACCAGCAGGGGCTTGCCGGAACGGGCGACCTGCTCCAGGACAGGCAGGAGTTCCTTGATGGCGCTGATCTTCTTTTCATGAATCAGGATGTAAGCATCCTCCAGGACGCACTCCATCCGCTCGGGGTCCGTGATGAAGTAGGGGGACAGGTAACCACGGTCGAACTGCATCCCCTCGACGACTTCTAGGGTCGTCTCGAGACCCTTCGCCTCCTCGACGGTGATGACGCCGTCCTTGCCGACCTTCTCCATCGCCTGAGCGATGATCTCCCCGATCTCCATGTCGTTGTTAGCGGCGATGGCACCGACCTGGGCGATGGCTTGGCCCTTCACGGGCGTAGCCATTTTCTTGATCTCCTCGACGACGACCTCGACGCCCTTCTGGATCCCCCGCAGGACCTCCATCGGGTTGGCCCCGGCGGCGACATGCCGGAGACCCTCCCGGAAGATGGCCTGGGCTAAGATCGTCGCCGTCGTCGTCCCGTCCCCAGCGACGTCACTCGTCTTGCTGGCCACCTCCCGAACCATCTGGGCCCCCATATTCTCCCAGGGGTCCTTCAGCTCGATCTCCTTGGCGACGGTCACGCCGTCCTTGGTGATGACCGGGGAACCAAACTTCTTCTCCAGGATCACGTTGCGGCCCTTCGGGCCCAGCGTGACCTTCACGGCGTTGGCCAGCTTATTGACGCCGCGAAGGATCGCCTGCCGGGCATCATCTCCGTAGCGAATGTCCTTCGCCATGGTCGGTCCTCCTCCAATGGCAACCGTGGGTAAGATATTTTCAGAATTCGGTCTTCGGTGTCGAAGGTTCAGGCCCCCGCTTACCGAAGACCCCTATCCCGTCGTGACGATGGAAGGGAAGATGGGGTCTTTCACGATTAGCAGGCTCGACCCGGTCGGGTCGTCCCCGCCCCGCGTCGGGGTCGGGACCCACTTTCACTCCTCCACGACGACGCCCAGGATCTCGTCCTCCCGCAAGATCACATACTCGACGCCGTCGATCTTGATCTCCGAGCCAGCGTACTTGCCGATCAGGACCTTCTGGCCGGGCTGGACGTCTAAGGGAAGGACCTTGCCGTTCTCCAGGACCCGACCCGTCCCGACGGCGACGACTTCCGCCAGCATCGGCTTCTCCCGGGCCACGTCGGGAATGATGATCCCGCCCCGCACTTCCTCTTTGGGCTCGATGCGCTTGGCGACGACCCGATCATAAAGGGGACGCAACTGCCACGCCATAGACCACCTCCCGAGTGGCATTGAGTAGGGGGGACTCAAGAATGTTTAGCCTTAAAATATAAAGCAGGGCGGACCACCTGTCAAGCCCCGCCGGTCCGGCCTTGAACTTCCAACCGGCCCCCGCCCCGAAGCCCCCCTCAATGCCAGACCAGGGACCGCACCGAGGCCCCCGTCAGGAATGTCTCGGCCATCCGGGGCCGCCGGAACGCCCGCCGCCAGACGAGGCGGCACGTCTCGTACATGCAGAAGCACTCCAGGGCGAAGGGGCCGAAGCCCAGAAAGCCCAGGACGGGCATCTCGAAGATGCGAAAGACCGCCGGGAACGGAATCGTGTAAATCCATCGCGTCTCGGCCCAGGAATTCCAGTACTCCCAGAGGAATCCGCAAACGTAGCCGGCCGCCAGGAGCGTCCCGACCCACTGGAAATTCCGGGCCTTCGCCTGGGCCAGGAGCGAGACCCCGCCGAGCCGCTCGTTGATGGGATCGAGCAGGAAGATAAAGCCCAGCCACACGGGGGCGAACAGGTAGGGTCGATACCGGCCCGGGGCGACCAGGGGCCCCAGGAGCATCGCCAGGCCGAGGCCGATCGACAGCCGTCGGGCCCGCACCGACAGGGGCCGAGCAACGGCCAGCAGGGGTAGGTCCAAAAGCTGGGCGATGGCCGAGGCCGTCCAGAAGATGCCCGGGAAGATGGTCGCATACGCAAAAAAGGAGCCGACCCACTCCTCGACGATACTCTCCGGGAGGTTCAGGTAGACCCAATTCCGCAGGAGCAGGTTGTAGTCCTCAAAAATCAGCCAGCATACGTTGGAGGCGACGAGCATGAAGACGAACTCGCCGGGGAAGTCCCGGATGAAGGACCGACGCGTCCGGCGGGCCAGCCAGGCGTCCAGAAACAGGATGTAGCCCCACCAGACGATGGGCGTAAACCACGTGGCGACCCATCGGTGGAGGGTCGGCAGGACGCCGTAGCGGGCACCGACCCAGCGGACGACCTTGGCGAGGACGATCACGCCCAGTCCGGCCCAGCCGTACCACGCCATAGAGCCTCCGGGGCGAATCCGTCGTCTTCGATATACGGTAAACGGGTTCGGTCAGGAAGCCAAACGGCCCCGGGGTCGGACCGTCGGACGGGTCAGCGGCATCGAACTTGCACGTCCGATGGGCCGTAGGCGCGTGTCCCGTCCGGGGTGGACCCCGGCGGGTCGGCTGTCTTATCAGAGCTGTTCGGTTAGGAGAAATGCTGCTCCCATCCGGGAAAACGGTGGCCCGGCGATCTCGATTCTTCAAGCTTGTTAAGGATGACACCGCCATGACGGGCGGCGCCGGGACATGGGGACACCGGCATGGCGGCCGGTGTCCCGGAGATAGACGCCCGTCGCCCCACCTGCCCATCTGCCCACCTGCCCATCTGCCCATCTGCCAAATGCCCATCTGCCCACCTGCCCATCTGCCGAATGCTTGAAACAAGGCCGTCACGCCATGGACATCCCCGAGACAGTCCTCCATCAGGTCTGGCTGTGGCAGTGGC